>JBBSDI010000131.1:0-9104 GCA_038249585.1 Lysobacterales bacterium
ACTGATTGCACGGAGCCCGCTTCACGAATGCCAGCAAGCGCCCGGCCATCGGGCGAGAGCACCGCGCCGCGCCAGATACCGAGGTCGCGCGAGGCGCCGCCGATCCGCGGCGCGAAGCGCCAACGCTGGTCGTCGCCTTCGTAGTAGCGGAAAACGACGCCACCTGCGAGCGCTCGAACCACCTCGCTGCCAAGTGGCACGTCGGTCGCGAACGCCGTGCCGAACCCGGAACGCAGGTCCAGAAGCCGCCGTTCGACGCCACCGGGAACCGGCCATTGCACGAGGACCGTCTGCTCGTCGAGCACGGACTCCACACCCGGCGGGCCGCTGCCCGGAAAGACCTGCGGCGTACCCAGCAGCGTTGGGTTGTCGACCACGTCGGCACGGGTGGTGCCGAACATGTAGTGGGAGGGCCCGAACGAGATTTCCATGCGCAGCTGGAAGGCGATCCGCTGCCCATCCGGCAGGAACCAGAAGTCCACGACCTCACCGGCGTAGTAGCCGCGTGTTGCCGCGTAGCGTTGCACCCACTCTTGCGAAAGCACGGGCTGCAGCGCGGGGAACAGGGTGTCGGAGCGATACAGTCCGACGAAGCGCGGCGGCGAGACGCCCGGCGGCGGGCGCGCTGCGCGCCCGAACACGGCGAATCGCGTCGCGGCGCCGCGCGGACCGAAACGCCAGCCGCCAGTGCCGGGCGAAGTGCTCGACGGCAGCGCCGCCAAGCGCGCTCGCGGCGTGTCGATCGCCTCCACCGCCGTACTGCGGTTGGTGTCGACCGTGGCATCGAGCATGCCGACCAGACGATCCGCCGCGCCGCGCACTTCGATACGGTAATCGCCATCCGGGACCACGCGTCCGCGATCATTGCGTCCATCCCAGATGATCTGTCCGCGCGCGATGATCGCCACGGGGAAACGGCGCACCATCCGGCCGCCCGAATTGCGCACGTCGACCTGCACCGGCTCGGCAGTCGGCAGGCGCCAGGCGACACGCACGCTGTCGCGAACTGAATCGCCATTGGGCGAAAACCAGCGCTGGCTGGCGAATACGCTGCCATCCTGCAGGCTCAACGGCAGTTCCACGCGATTGTTGTCCTCGCGCGTCTCGACCACTGCGGCGCCTGAATCGACCTCGACCCGCAGCGCATCGGGCGCGGCGATCTGTCCGAGGGTCCACGTCCACTGCAACTGCACCGTCGCGCCCGGCGCAAGGGCGTCGACGTTGCGCTCCGGCGGGACCAGCGCAGCGCCTGCGCCCAGTTCCGACAGACGCACCGTGAACGATCCGGCGGACTGCTGGCCGAGGTTGCGGACGCGAACGGTGGCGGTGACGGCTTCGCCGACGACCGGTCGGCTGGGCTCCAGCTCGATGTCCGCCAGTGCGATCGAGAGATCGGCGAGGCCGAGCACGGGCACTGTCCGCAGCGCGAAGTTGTCCGTCTCGTTGCTCTCGGCGACGGCGCCATCGGCGTCGATCGCAACATAGAACGTGGTATCGCCGCGAAGCGTAAGCGCGGCGACCGCCAGTTCGACCGAAACGTTCCCGCCGGCCGCAATGCCGGGTACAGGGATGCGCGCCAGTTCGCGCCCGGCCAGCCGCGGATCGCCGGCATGGAGTGCGGCAATCGTGGGCGGTGCTGCTTCGGCGCCGAGATTGACTACACGCATCCGGGCCAGCAGCGGCGCTCCTTCGCGCGGAGTGGCCGGTTCGAGTTCAACCCGCGCGTCCACGATTGCGAGGTTCACGCCGCTGTCGGCAATCACCGCAAAGTCGAGACTCGCGCTGTTATTGGCCTCATCGAGTTCAGCGATGGCACCTGCGGGATCGACCTCCACGTCCAGCGTCGCGGGCCCGGATCCTGGCGGCGTCCAGACAAACTCGCGGATCTCGCGGCCACCGGCGGCGACCTGCAACGTCTGGGCCGGTAACGCGATGCGCCCGCCGGCGAAGTCGACGGAGGCTTCCAGTACGGCGGGCGGAGAATCGCTTGCACCGTGGTTCTCGACCGCAACACGGAAGCGCGCCAGGCGGCCGGCCACCGCCTCGGCACCCCCGAGCAACTCCACGCTGGCGATCGGAACAACGAGGTCCACGCCTTCGCCGGCAGGGACCTCGCGCAGGAGCACGTTGTTCGCCTCGTCCGCCTCCGCGAAGCGCGCGTCGGCGTCGGCTACCGCGCGCATGCGGAATCCAACAGCCGATTCGCGCGTGAAGCGCAGCTCGAACGGCGCATTGGCGCGCGCGGCCACGTCCACGCGGGTCTCGGCGAGCAGCTCCTGCGACGCTCCGTCGATAGTGGCGCGCACCAGTACCTGTGTCGCGGCCGTGCCGCCGAGGTTACGCAGCACCCCGGCGACGACGATCTCGACCGGCGCGCGCACGATGCGTGGCGGCGTCACCGTCAGTTCCTGCGCCGCCAACGCGAGTTCGACCGCGACCGGCGCGGGCGCGACCATCAGCGTCGCGCTCGCTTCGTTGTCGGCCTCGCTCGACTCTGCGACGTTGTTGGCGGCATCGACGACCGCATGGATCGTCCGCTCGCCGGCCATTCCCCGTGTGTCAAGCAGCGCGATCGCCGTGCTGCGACTGCCGACCTGCAGCGCGGGCACGGAAATCGGCCCGCCGATCGGAACACCACCGGCACCGGGTGGTCCGTCGAAAAAGCGCGCAACGCTCGCTGCTGCCACACCGCCGCCGCGGTTCTCGATGATGGCCAACACACGTACCAGGTTGCCTTCCACCGGCTGCGAAGGATCGAAGCGCAGCGTCCCCGCGATCGCGAGGTTCGGCGCACCATCCCGCGACAGCGCCAGTAAGGCGAGGCTTGTCGCAAACACGCTGCCGCCGAAATCGCCGGCCACGCCCTGCCGGCCACGAACCCAACCGCGCAGGCGAACATACGGCGTCTCCGGCAGCGCAATCAGCGGTTGACGCGAAAAAACGTCGAGAGACTCCGACAGCGAGGCGCCGAAGGCGCCATCTGCCGCCTGCCGCGCGAGCAGCCAGCTCCGTGCCCGGTCGCGGATCGAAGCGGAGCGGGCGCCGAGCGGATCCACCCGCGCAAGGTTCGTGATCGCGAATGCGGTGTTGCGGAAACTGCCGGCGCCGCGCGGAAACGCGCCGAACCCACCATCGCCGCCCTGCCAGGCCTCGCTGGTGTCTACGTACCACTGCCAGCGAGCGGGAGTCGGATCTTCGCGCCCGAGCAGTTCGACCGCTACCTGGGTGTCCAGCACGCTCGGTTCGAGCCCAGCCGCCAGGCGGAATCCTTCAGCGCCGCGCAGCCCTTCGATCGCTGCCAGCGAGAGCTCACGGTCACCCGGCAGCCCTGCCGCCCGCCACGCGTAGTCTTCCAGCGTCACCGCCGGCGTCGAGAACAGGTAGGCGCGGGCGCGTGCGATCGCCGCATCGCCGGGCGCGAGTTCGGCCAGCGCCATGGCCGCATAGGCGGTATCGCGCTGAACGGTCGCCGGGTCGTCCTCGAACCGCCCATCGGGCTGCTGCCGGCCCCGCAGCCAGTCCAGTCCCGCCTGGATCTGCGCGTCGTCGCCGCGCAGTGCGCTGGGCTGGACGATCTGCGGCAGGCCCGGGGACGCTCCTTGTCGCGGCAGATTGCCCATGCGCAGCGTGCCGCGGCCACCAGTCATCACCGTAAAGCGCTGCTGGAAGTTCGCGCGCAGACGCTCCATCTGTCCCAGCAAACCCGCCGGAATTGCCTCGCCGGGTCGCTTGAGCAACAGCACTCCGGCACGGAAGGTTTTAGGGGAATTGGCGGCCGATGGAACACGCGCGCCTTCGGCGGCGATGATCTGATTGATCGACACGGATTCTGCGGTTGCGCCGACTTCAGCACCTAGCTGCGGCAGGCTGGCCGCGTCGCCGACTGCACCTCGCAGCAGCACGGTCGGCGAGACCTCGCCACTGGCAAGAAACCCGCCGAGGTACAAGTCGAGAGGCGAGTACTGGTGTCGCACGCGCACGCTGCGGAAGCGCCCGCCAGGCAGCGGCTGCCAGTCGTTGCCGTACATCACCGAGCCGTCGCTGTCGACGAAGTTGCTCCAGTGGCTGCCATCGCGCCCGATCAGGTCGCGGCTGTCGCTGCCGCCGGGCGTGCGAAAACGGACCCCGACGGCCCACTGGTGCATCAGTTCATGGGCGAGCGTGTTCAGCAGCTCCGGGTAACGCGGATCGCCCGCATCGAACGCGTAGCGGGACACCGCCGCCATGTCGACGATGCCCTGCAGTCGTCGTGCGCTGCCATAGGCCGCACCGTTGTTGAACACCGGCAGCGCGATACCGCGCACGTCGTTGCGCAGCGGGTTGTAGAACGCCAGCGCCTCGCCGGTTTCGAACTCGAAGGTGGTGAATACGATCAGGAAGTCGTAATCGTCGGCGCGGCCTTGCAGGAAGGCCTGCGCGATCTCCTGCCGCGGCAGCGCCTCATCGCGCGCGTAGCTGCCAGCGAAGTCGATCACGGTCAGGTTGCCCAAATCGGCCATGCCGACCACGGCTTTGGCCGCACCGGCCTTCGGCACTGCGGGTTGGATGCGCCACTCGAGGCACATCGATGCAGCGGGCGGGGCGAGAACGCTCGCATGACCGATGCACGCTTGCGCTGCCAGCAGCAGCGCGACCAATCGAACGATGAGTGCGCGCGCGTTCACGGGCCGCGGTCCTCGTGCGGCGCGTCGCGATCAGCAGGGGGCATCTCGATCCAGCCAGGCTGCGCTCCGGTTGCGCGGCGCACGCGATCGCGTAGCGCGTCGACATCGAGCGTGGCGCCGACTTTGATCGGCACCGACAGTGGCGCCGATACGCCGGTATCGATCTCGAATACTGCGGCATGCGCATCGACGCGCGCGAGTCGCGCGCCGGGCGGGTCGAGGCGATCGCCCGCACAGAGCAGGCGGCGGGCTTCGCCATCGTCGAGAACCACGCAACCGGTGTCGGCTGCGAGCGCGCGCACGGTCCAGCGCAGCGTGGATGCGCTGGGTGCGGACTCGGCCGCGTGGCCGGCGCCGGTAGTGCCCACGAAGAAAGGCCCAAGCGCCAGCAATGGCGCACAGCGGATCGACCTGAAGCATCTTCGGGCGCGATTCCAGCGCCCACCCCTGTTCCACATGACGCCATCCTTCCCCTTGGCACCGGCGTGGCCGGTGCCAGTCCATCCCTGCGGGCGCGCCCCCCGGCAACCCCCGTTGTGTCGCGCCAGTCCGCAGCGTCGACACAGCGTGAACGCTAGATGCTGGCGAGGCCCGTTGTCAATCACTGGTCAAGGTCGGCGTTTGCAACGGTTACGTCGAACGCTGGAGCCAAATCGTCCCTGAAACCGTTTCGGTCATGAAATCGTCCTTGGCGCCTTTTCGTTTTCGCTGACACCTTTTCGTGCAGCCGAATCGTCCCTGGCACCTTTGCGTTTTGCGACTGCTTCGCTGTTCCATAGATCGGCGCATGACCGCTCGAACCCATCACCGTTGCGCGCAAGCATGCCGCGCGCCTGATCGGCTAGCGCGACCACTCTTCGTGGCTCATGTGCGCCATTCGACTCCGGAACGCTTCGTCAGTGGACGGGATCTGTCTTGCCACCAGTGCAACAGTGATGGCAGCAGAAAGCACCAGTACCCGTCTCGCCCATTTCGCCCTGCCGAAAATTGCTTGCAGGACCAAAGCCGCCGCCGAGATAAGCATAAGCAGCACGATTCCAATGATGATGAGTGGTGTGGGCAATGCAAATGGCGCAAGGGAAGCAAAGTAACCCAGCGCTAGGGCGGTTCCGTGAACGCCAACAGTGCCACGGCAAATGTCATCAGCAACAGGTTGGCCTTCATGCGCTACCCAAGCTCACGCATGGGCGCGACTGCGCGGGCGCTCGCACAACGCCCGAATTTGATCCAGGTCAAAAAACGCATCAAGCGCGGCCTCAGCATGGATGTTGGCCGTGCTAGCGTGATTTGCACTCGACCGGCGAACCACTCATGACCGGATTGTTGTTTCCCGCAGCGATCGTGCACCTCGCGGTGGCAGCGGTGTGGCTGTACGAGGGACTGTGGTGCAAGCTGCTGCGCGGCAGTCCGCTCGAGTTCGAAGTGGTGCGTGCGGTGCCAGGGCTCGGGCCGCGCTATGGCGTTGCCTTCCTGTTCGCACTCGGCGTCGTGGAGGTTGCACTGGCCGGGTGGGTGATCAGCCGCTTCGCGCCGGTCTGGTGCGCGCTGGCGCAGACGCTGCTGCTGGTGGCGCTCAACGCGTCCGGTTTGTTATGGAGCCGTCACCCGCTGCCCGACCCGGTGGGCATGGTGCTGAAGAACGCAGCGTTCCTGGTGCTCGCCTGGGTGTCGGCCAGCCTGCCGGGGTGGTCATGAGCGCCGTTGACGCCGGCACGCCCTGGGCCCGCGGGCGACTGGACGAACGCGGCGGCCCTGCGCGCGTGCTGTTCGGTCGCATGTACGAGGACACGGCCATCGAGGCGGGCGCTTTTGCAGCGGACGCGCGGGTTTTCTGTATCGCTTCGGCGGGTTGCACGGCCATCGCGCTGGCGCCAGGTCGCTCGGTGGTGGCGGTGGACGTCAATCCGGTGCAGCTCGCTTACGCCGCGCGGCGACTCAGGGGCGAGCCCGCGGTACATGGGCTCGTCGAGCGGGGCATGAGCGGGGCACGCGCGGCCGCCGTGATGGCCGGTTGGCGACCGGCCGCGCTGGCCGAGTTCCTGGCCATGGACAACCCGGTCGCGCAGACCGCCGTCTGGCGCGAGCGACTCGACACGCGCCGCTTCCGGCTCGGATTCGACAGCCTGATGTCGCTGGCTGCGCTGCGCGCGGTGTACGCCGACAAGCTGCTGTCGTTCCTGCCGCCCCATTTGGGCGCGGTATTGCGCGGTCGTCTGGCGCGCGGCTTCGCGCTGCACCCCAACTGCCGCAACCCGTATGCGCAGGCGCTGTTCGCCGGTGCCCTGCCGCAAGGCGAGCCGCCACCCGCAGCCGACAACGTGCAACTCGTGCATGCAGACGCCGCTGCGTTCCTCGAGGGCGCGGCAGCAGGTTCGTTCGACGCGTTCTCGCTGTCCAACATCCTCGACGGTGCGGCAACTGGCTACCGGCAGCGTCTGTTCGCTGCCGTGCGTCACGCCGCGGCGCCCGGGGCACAGGTCGTCGTGCGCAGCTTCGCCGAGCCGCCGGCCTCCCGCACAAGCAATCGGGCGGCAGACGATCGCGCGATGCTCTGGGGCATCGTCGACGTACGCCCGGCCGAGACTCTGGAATGAACAACAAGGAAGAGCCCATGCAGTCCACCGAGATCATCACCCGCAAGACAATCGCCGCCACACCTGCGCAGGTGTGGCGTGCGCTCATGTTCTACGAGCAGATCGACGAGCCGCCGCCGTGGCTGCTGCGGCTGCTGCTGCCGCGCCCCATCCGCACTGAAGGTTCGAAATCCTCTGTCGGCGAGCAGGCCATGTGCCTGTACGAGGGCGGCCACCTGCTCAAGCAGGTGACCCACGTCGTCGAAGGCGAGGTGTATGCCTTCGAGGTGGCCGAGCAGCAACTCCTCGTGGGCGGCGGACTGCGCCTGCATGGCGGCTCATACAAGCTCGCGCCGCTGGCCGACGGCACCACGCAACTTGCCGTGACCACCCGCTACTCCGGTTCGCGTCGCCGGGCCAGGATCCTCGGGCCGCTGGAAGCGTGGGTGTGCCACCGGTTTCACCACCACTTGCTGAGCGCGATCGGCCGCGCCGCGCTCGGGCCTGAAACGAGTCATGGCGCCGCGACTCGGCGATAGCCGCGAATTTGGCAACCACCCGACGGGCGAACAAGACGAACAAGGAAGCCCACAATTGGCCTTTGCGGCCACCTGCCAAAGGTCAGAAGGTCAGAAGGTCAGAAGGTCATAAATGATGCATGAACCCTGCTCACCGGTAGATCAGAAGTGACGCCAGCCCCCTTTTCGGAAAACGGAGGCACGAACAGGCGTGTCTTCGTTCGGCGGTTTTCCTCGTTCGACGTTACTCGAGGTCAGGTATCGCTGCGACGCGGCGAGCGCTTCCCTGCCGAAGGCTTGGCGCGACTTCCCCTTGGGAGCGATTCGCGTTCGTCAAACTTCCCGTTCACGTACTTGTGAAGGACACTCGCGATCAGCGTCTGATAGGACATACCTGCTTCCAGAACCTTGACTTGAATATCCTGCAGGTCACCCGCCGACAAGCGGATGTTGACGCGCTCGTCTTTGATACCCGTAGCGCGTGCTGCTGCCTTCAGACGCGCGAGTTCGGTCTTCGTGCCTACAGAAGATAGCTTGCTGGTCTCGTAGGCAGACAGAATCCGTGTCTCGTAGCGGTCCAGATCAGTCATCGTTGTTTCCTTTCTTCAGGAACTCTCGCGTGGCTTTTCTACTTGGGATAACGGTCTTGAGGAATTAATGGTCAGCCTCTCCGATACATGGCACCAGGTAGGCGTATCCATCCCACGCGACAACCATCGCCCTTTGTTCTGGATACTTTTCCGGGTTGGGGTGTGACAGCACATCGAGCAAGCCTCCAGCTTCAACTGCGATCACAACTTGCTCGAAGGTGATGTTCCGTTGCGCGAGCAGCTCGGCGTTCTTGTGCGGGCCCCAGCGAAACGGCTTTATCGCATGAGCGTAATGCGACGTGTGCCTTTTTTCACCAGACGGCGCGGCAACAGCGGCATTGTCATGGCTGATGTTTGACAGCGCCGCCTGTGGCAGGAATCGCGGAAGAACGTGCGGGTGCCCTTGTCCCAAGCGGCAAGCGTGGTGCCGACAGCCATGAGAGCTGACAGGCGGTGAACCGGTACCGCCGACCGCGACCGGGACCGACAACCTCGACGCTCTCGGCGCACGAATCCAACGCCTTTGCTTTTGCGCATGACCCTCGACGTTACGCTGAACCGAAGCACAAGCACAGCCTGCGATTTTTGCGCGGTAGTGACTTCCGGCGGTCGCGCTCGCAGCCTGAAGGATCGACAGTGGCAGCGACTATTCGACGGGGGACGACGATCATGAAACGACGCTGGAAGGTGTTGGGCGGTTTGGGTGCGTTGCTGGTCGCCGGTGTGGGCGTGCTGGCGGCTGTGCTGAGCAACACCGCG
>JBBSDI010000132.1:0-9083 GCA_038249585.1 Lysobacterales bacterium
CGCTGCGCGCAGACCCATCGCTGCGCGACACCTGCGCGCGGTTGAAGCTCGAACTCGCGCGTATTCACGCGAGCGACAAGGCTGCTTACACGGCCGCCAAGGCGCCGTTCATCAGTCGGATTCTGGCTGCAGTTGGGCAGAGCACGGCCGATGACGTCTGATCCAGCGCTGGCTGGGGCGCCACGCGGAGTTCGCCTGCGGACAGGGTCACGACGCGCAGTATCTGCCGGTCGCGCGTGCCAAGGACGCCGACACGGCAGCTGACCAGACTTGCAGGTTCGCCGCAGCGGTCTTGCTACGATGCGCTCAACATGAGCTATCTGATCATCTGCACCGTCGCGCTGTTGGCTTCGGCCTTGACGTTCTTCTCGGGCTTCGGGCTGGGCACGCTGCTGCTGCCGGCCTTCGCGCTGTTCTTTCCCGTCGAGCAGGCGGTCGCACTCACGGCAATCGTGCATTTCCTCAATGGGCTGTTCAAGCTCGGATTGACCGGGCGGCACGCAGACCGGAGTGTCTTGCTGCGTTTCGGTGCGCCGGCAATCCTGATGTCGTTTGTCGGCGCGTGGGCGCTTGCAAGACTTGCGGGCGTCGCACCGGTGATCGCGTACTCGGCATTCGGGCGGCCGGTGTCGGTGACGCTCATCGAGCTGGTGATCGGTTTGCTGCTGGTGTTGTTTGCGCTGATGGAGCTGGTGCCGCGGCTGCGCGATCTGAGCTTTGCGCCGCGCTACCTGCCGCTCGGCGGCGTGCTCAGTGGATTCTTCGGCGGTTTGTCCGGCATGCAGGGTGCGTTGCGTTCGGCGTTCCTGTCGCGTGCGGGGCTGAGCAAGCAGGCGTTCATCGCGACCGGCGTGGTGATCGCGTGCCTGATCGATATCGCGCGCCTGAGCGTCTACTCGACCACGATGTCGCACGACAGCATGGACTTCGACTATGGGGTGCTCGCGGCAGCGGTGCTGGCAGCGTTTGCCGGTGCGGCTTTGGGCAACCGCTACCTGAAGAAGGTCACCATGCCGGCGGTCCAGCGGATCGTCGCGGCGATGTTGCTGGTGGTGGCACTGGGGTTGATGTCGGGGCTGCTGTAGTCGGGCGACACCAGAGTCGTACTGTTTCCCCTTCGAGCCGGGGCTGCTGCTGGGTTGGCATGCCACCGGGAGAGTCAGCACTCTGACCACAGCTCGAACCTGAAGATGTCGCAGTCGAGCAAGTCGCATGCCTGACAATTGTTCGCTTCGCGTGTGCGCAAACTCGCGCTATGGTGGCAAGATCGCACCGCCTCTGAGAAGGGCCGGTTGCGCGCTCAACACACTCCCTGGGGGTTTTACCGTGACTGGATTCGTGCGAACGGCCGTGCAGCCTTTGGTTCTGCTTGGCCTGTTGTTTGGCATTGCGGTGTCTGCCCATGCGCAGGACCCGGACTTCCAGCTCACCAAGCAGCTGGTATCCCCTGCAGCCGGATCGACGGTGCCGCCCGGTTCGCCGGTGCGCTATCGCATCACCTACCGCTGCAACGGGCTGGTCGCCACCACCTGCGGGTCGCTGTCGTTCGCCGACACCCTGCCGCCCGAGCTGGAACTGGTCGGCTGCGATTTCCCCGGCTTCACGGTCAGCGCCTGCGCGCCCGGCACCGGGATCATCAGCGCCAATCGTGCGGTGCTCAATGCCGGCACCACCGGCGAGGCCTTCATCGATACCCGCGTGCGGCCCAGCGCAGGTCCTGCGACCAATGTCACCAATACCGCGCAGGGCACGATCTCGCAGCCCAGCGTGAGTCCGCCGCAGCCGATGCCGGTGATCGCGATCAGCCCGCCGATCAACATCAGCGGTGGCAGCCAGCGCAACTACAGCATCGCCAAGACGCGGGTCGATCCGATTGCGGCACTGGTGATTTCCGACCAGGCGACCTTCGTTACCGACCGTGTGCAGTTCTGCGCTACCAGCGGCATCGACCTGATTGAACTCGGCGGGGCGACGCTGTTCGACGACCTGCCCGGCATCGCGACCAACATCCGCACCATCGTGCCAGCGGGCATACCGCCGATCGCCGAGAGCATCGTCGGCAATCGGGTGACGTGGACGATCCCCGCGGCGCGGCTGGATATCGATGCGCTGTACCCGCCGGGCTCGAACTTGAACGCGCCGGTGTGCTTCACCTTCTTCGTGACCTACGACCTGCCGGCGGGTGCGGCACCCGCGCCAGATCGCGCGCACGTGCGCACCACCGATCCGCTGTACTGCTCGGCCGCAGGCCTTGGCGTGCCGCCGCTGGGCGACACCGCCAATCCGCAGTGCTACGGACAAACCAGCGGCATCCGCGGATTGCCGCAATCGATTCTTTCGCCGTTCACCAAGAGCGGCAACGACGCCACGCCCAGCGACACGCCCGACGATTCGGGCCTTGGCCGGATCAATTGGCGGCTCGGCGCGAACTTCGAATCCAACGTCGGGCTGCAGAACCTGTCGTTCTACGACATCCTGCCGCTGCCGGAGATGGGCCCCGGCGGCACCACCCTGCCGCGTCTGGCGTTAAGTTCGTTTGCGCCGGGCAACTGGGCCAGCGGCGCACCGCTGTATGACGTGGTTGCCGATGTCTACGTGAGCACGGTCGACCCGGCACCGGAAGACAGCTGCGCTGGTGCCGGCTGGGTAGCGCTGGGTACCAATCTGCCCGGCAACAACAGCACTGTGTTTACCACCGGCCTCGCGGGGGCTACCGGTTTGTGCTGGGTGCTGCGCAACAATGCCGCAGGTTCGCCGCCCAACGAGGTGCCGCGCGATTTCGCGTTCACCACCCAGCCGCGCGTGACGCAGGCGGTGCCGGCGTCGATCGTGCCGCCGGCATTGCCGGATGCGCTGGAGCCCGACAACTGCTTCCGTGCACGCTGGACTGCAGGCGCCGCACAGACCCAGCGCATCTGTCGCACCCAGCGCGTCGAACTGCCGCGGCCGGGCGTGGATCCGGTGAAGTCGATCCAGTCGGCGCCATCGCCACTGCGTCCGCTCGACACCATTGTGTTCCGGGTCGGCGTCGATCACGCGGTTGGCGACTCCACCGGCCCCATCGTAAACCCGGTGATCGTCGATCTTCTGCCGCCACAGCTGGAGTATCTGGCGGCGGTCGTGGTGCAGCCGGGCGCTCCGGTGCCGGTGATTACCACGCTGCAGAACTTCAACGGCGTGCCGAACCAGACCCTGGTGCGCATCGCCTACACGGGGTCGTTTCCGCGCACGACCGCGCTGATGCCGCGTATCGATATCAGCACGCGGGTGCGCGCTTTCACCGGCGATGGAACCTACGTCAACCGCGTCAGCGTATTCGAAAACGGGATCCCACCGCGCACTTGCGCTGGCACCGAAGTGCTCGACCTCGATGATCGTGATTCCGATGCCAACATAACCGAGCTGCGCTGCGATCGCAGTCTGAACTTCAGCATCGCGCAGGCCGCGGTGCTCGATGGCAGCAAGTGGGTCAACGGCACCGGGCCGGTCGACAATCCGATCGATGCGCTGGTCGATGATCCGACCGAACCACCGTCGGTGGCCTCGGCAAGCTGCCCGACCTATAGCCAGGCCTTCGGCGCTGGCACTGGCGACAGCTTCACCCGCTTCCCGTGCGTGGCGCGCACGCGCGGCTACGGCAATGGCAATGGCGGCAACGCGAGCTACCGCATCCGCGTGCAGAACGCGGGCAACGTGGCGTTCGACAACTACGTGCTCTACGACGTGCTGCCCTTCGTGGGCGATACCGGCGTCGGCCAGCCGCTGGCAAGCGTGTTGCGCAACTCCGATTTCCGTCCACTGCTGCTCGGCCCACCGGTGCTCAACGCTGCATTGAGCAGCGTTTCGCTGCAAGGCGCGGGCGTGTTCACCATCGAGTATTCGGCATCCAGCAATGCCTGCCGTCCGGAGGTATCCAGCACCGATGTCACAAGCGGCTGGCAGACCGGCTGCGTCAGCGACTGGAACGCGAGCGCGGCTGCACTGGGCGGTTTTGCTGCCGTGCGCGCGTTCCGGGTGCGCGCGTTCGTCGATCCCAACGGTGCTGTGGCCGTCAACTGGGGCGTAGGCGAAGTTGCCGTGTTCGAAGTGCCGATGGAGGTCCCGGCAACCACGCCGCGCATCGCCCCCTCGGTCGTCGGCAGTGCCACCAACTTCACGACCGCCTGGGGTTCGTTCGCGCATCGCGCCTATCGCGCGGTCACCGGCGCGGCGCTCGATCCGATCAACCTGCTGCCAACCGCCGAGCCGCCGAAAGTGGGCGTCATCACGCCCGAGCGTTACCGCGTGGGCAACCTGGTCTGGCGCGATATCAACAACAACGGCAACTCGCAGATCGGCGAGCCCGGCATCAACGGGCTCGCTGTTCACCTGTGCCGCGACAACGACGGCACCGGCGGCCCCAGCGCGGGCGATACCACGGTCGCCAGCACCAGCACCGCCACCATCGGCGGACAGATCGGCAAGTACATATTCGAGGTGCTCGAGCGTCAGACCGACTACTACATCGCCATCGCCACCGGCCAGGCGCCGCTGAGCGGATTGCAGGTGTCGGCAATCAACGGCGCCAACCCGGACAACGACGTCGACAACGACAACAACGCCCAGGCGGCAACGATTGCTGCCGCGTGCGGCGGCGGCGCGGCGTACGTCTCCTCGACTTTCGGCATCGGCGCGCCAACCAGCGCTGTCGAGCCCAGCAGCGAGCGCGTGCGCAGCGGCAGCGGCACCGATGACGACCCCAACCAAGGCGCTGCCGGCGAGCCGTGGCCGGACAACATGTCGAACTATTCGGTCGACTTCGGCTTTGCACCGGGCGGCACCAACGCCGATCTCGGCGACCTGCCCGATACCACCGCCGCTACCGGTCCGGGGAACTACTCGACCCTGCTGGTCAACAACGGACCCAGCCATCTGGAAACCAGCGGGCTGACCATCGGCACAGCGTGGGATTCCGAACTCGACGGCCAGCCGAATGCCGCTGCCGATGGCGATGACGGCAACCCCGGCGGCAGCGACGACGAAGATGGCGTGATCACGCCCGCACAGCTGCGCTTCTTCCGCGGCCAGCCAGGCCTGCTCGACGTGCGCGTGGTCAACACCACCGCGACCGCAGCACGCTTGTGCGCGTGGCTCGATCTCAACGGCGATGGCGATTTCGCCGATGCCGGCGAAGTGGCGCCGACGATCGGCGTGCCGGCCGGCGGTGCTGCGGGCGGCAGCGTGGTGCAGGTCAACTTCGGCACCATTCCGGCAGCGGGTCTGAACATCGATCCGACCTACCTGCGCCTGCGCTATTCCAATACCGACGCCGGCAATTGCGCTGTCGCGGGATCCAACGGCCCCAGCGCGAGCGGCGAAGTCGAGGACTACCGCGGCGCGATCGTGGCCGAGGATCGCGGCGATCTGCCTGATGGTCTTGCCGGTGCGGCAAACTATCCGACGCTCAACGCGAGCAACGGTGCGGTGCATGTGATCAGCACGGCGAACACCTTCCTCGGTGCATCAGTCGATGCCGAGCCGAACGGCCAGCCGACACTGGCGGCCGACGGCGATGATGCCAACCCGCCCGGCGCGGATGACGAGGACGGCGTGAGCTTCCCGACCCCGCTGGTCGGCGGACGCGCCAGCAGCATCGTGGTCGGCGCCAGTGCCGCCGGCGTGCTCAACTGCTGGTTGGACTACAACAACAACGGCACCCTCGGCGATGTGGTCGGCGGACAGCCCGAACAATTCGCCAACGAGCTGCCGGTGGTGGCGGGTTCGAACAGCGTGGCGCTCACGCCGCCGTTTGCGATCGCACGCGGCGACTACTATCTGCGCTGCCGCTTCACGCAGGCCGCAGGCCAGGGCAACACGCCGACCGGTATCGCCGCCAACGGCGAAGTCGAGGACTATCGGGTGCGCATCACGCAGCCGGATCTGGGCGATCTTCCTGCGCCCTATGCCACCCTGCGTGCTGCAGGCGGCGCCGAACATCCGATCTTCGATCTGCCCGGCAACAGCCTGCGGCTCGGTGCCAGCATCGATGCGGAAGCCGACGGACAGCCGAGTGCCGGCGCCACTGGCGACGACAGCGCGGGTCCGGCGGCCGATGACGAAGACGGCATCGTTCTCGCCGATCTGACCATGACCGCGGCGACCAGTGCGACGCTCAACTTCACCGCGACCAATACACGCGGTGCGGCGGCAACGGTATGCGGCTACATCGATTTCAACGGCAACGGCAGTCTCGCGGATGCCGGCGAACTCGCGCAGGCGACCGTGGCCAACGGCGCCAATGGCGCTGCCGGCACACTCAGCTTCACGGTTCCGGCGACCGCCGTGCGCAATACCTTCGCGCGCTTCCGGATCAGCACCGCGGCCGGCTGCGCGCCTGCCGGACTGGCGCCAGATGGTGAGGTCGAGGACTACGCCGCGACCATCATCGCCTTCGATCTGGGCGATTTGCCCAACGGTGTCGGTGCCGGTTTGTATCCGACCCTGCGCGCCAACAACGGTGCGCGACACGAGATCGTGCCCAACCTGCGTCTGGGTGCGAGCGTCGATGCCGAGGGCGACGGCCAGCCCAACATCGACGCCACCGGCGACGATCTGGCCGCACCGCAGCCCGACGACGAAGACGGCGTGACTTTCGATCCGCTCAACCTCGGCAGCCCGGGGCGCGCCAATCTTTCGGTGTTCAATAGCACTGGTGCGGCGGCGACCCTGTGCGCCTATGTCGACTGGAACAACGACGGCGATTTCAACGACAGCTTCACCATCACCCAGCCGGGTGGTGGCACCACCAGCGAGACGCTGACCCAGACTTTCCCGTCTGCTGCAGCGGCGCAAAACGTGGTGCTGCAGCTGGGCATCGTGCCGCCGCCGGGTACCGTCGGCGTGCCGCCGGCCGGTGCGGTGCTGATTCCCTACGCGCGCTTGCGACTGACCACCACGCCGGGCTTCATCTGTGCTGGCGGTGCCTCGAATCCTCCTGCCACGCCAGCGCCCAACGGCGAGGTCGAGGACTATCGGGTCGGCTCCACCACCGGCACCGGGCTGATGGCATTGGGCAACCTGGTGTTCGAGGATCGCAACAACGACTGCGCGCTCGATGCGGGTGAGCCCGGCGTGGCCGGCGTGGCGGTGCGCGCGTTCCGCGACAGCAACAACGACGGCACGCCGGACGGCGCCGCGGTCGCCACCCAGAATACCGATGCGAGCGGCAACTATCTGTTCACCGCACTGGTGCCCGACCACTATGTCGTCGAGATCGAGCGGCCGTCGATCTTCCTTGGCAGCACCGGCTCGGGTCTGGTGTATGCGGCAACCGGCGCCTGCGAGCCTGCGCTCGATCCGGACAACGACATCGACAATCGCGACGATGGCAGCACGGCGGGTGCGACCATCATTCGCGCGCTGCCGGTGACGCTGACGCCCAAGGTCGAGCCGGGTCCGCCGGACAGCAATACCAATCCAACGGTGGACTTCGGCCTGCTGCGCAACTTCGATCTGGCGTTGCGCAAGGCGCTGTCGCCAGGCCAGCCGCAGGTGGTGCAGCCCAACGCGGTGGTCAACTACACCATCACGGTCACCAATGAAGGCGCGATCGCTGGCACCGCAATCGTGATCAGCGACCGCATCCCGGTTGGCATGGTGCTGGAGGATGCCGCGTGGACCGCAGCACCGGGCAATACCGCGCTGCGCACGATCGCCGGTCCGCTACTGCCGGGTGCCAGTACCTCGGTCACCATCGCGCTGCGCATCGTCAATGTCGGTTTCGGTCAGTTCGTCAATTTCGCGCAGATCGCGTCAGCCACCGACGACGGCGGCAATCCGGTGCGCGACATCGATTCGATTCCCGGCGATGGCGAGAACAGCCAGGACGACAACGGCAGCGTGACGGTGTTCGTGCCGATCGGAGTGCCAGTGGACTCGGCGTGGGCCATGGCGCTGCTGGCGCTGGCGATGATGTTGCTGGGTGTCGGGGCAATGCGCCGGCGCGCACGCGCCTGAGCAATCGATGAGGCGTCGGCCCGGGATCTCAATCCGGGCCGTACGCGGCGCGCACGCGACAGGCGGCGCGAATCATGTTCAGAACGCCGGCTTGTCCTTCTCTGCCGCGTAGCGCGCCACGCAGGCCTCGATCTCGGCCAGCGCCGCCGCGGCACCGACCCAGCCTTCGAGCTTGACCCACTTGCCCTTTTCCAGGTCCTTGTAGTGCTCGAAAAAATGCGCGATGCGATCGCGCGTGTAGTCGGGCACATCGTCGATATCGGCGAAGCGCTCGTAGGGCTGGTAGATCTTCGGCGCCGGCACCGCGATCAGCTTGCTGTCCTCACCGGCCTCGTCGGTCATCTTCAGCATGCCGATCGGCCGCGCGCGGATCACCGAGCCTGGAATCAGCGGCAGCGGCATCAGCACCAGCACGTCGGCCGGATCGCCATCGCCGGACAGGGTGTGCGGGATGTAGCCGTAGTTGCACGGATAGCGCATCGGCGTGGTCAGCACGCGATCGACGAAGATCGCGCCGGACTTCTTGTCGACCTCGTACTTGACCGGCTCCGCGTTCATCGGAATCTCGATGATCACGTTGACTTCGTGCGGCACATTGCGGCCGGTGGGGACTCGATCGAGGGACATGGATAACGTTCCGGTGAGTCGCGAAGCTCGCAGTGTAACGGGCGCGGCCCGGATGTTTCACCGATGCTCGGTGTGGGAGCTGCCATGGCAGCGACTGCAGCTAGCCATCGGTGCCGCTGTCGCCGCCATGGCGGCTCCCACAGGTTCTAGCGGAGCAGGCGCCTTCGGAAGTGCTGCGGCATTTGTTGCTTGGTGTGGGAGCTGCCAGGGCAGCGACTGGAGCTAGCCATCGGTGCTGCTGTCGCCGCCATGGCGGCTCCCACAGTTTCTAGCGGAGCAGGCGGTTTCGGAAGTGCTGCGGCATTTGTTGCTTGGTGTGGGAGCTGCGATGGCGGCGACTGGAGCTAGCCATCGGTGCCGCTGTCGCCGCCATGGCGGCTCCCACAGGTTCTAGCGGAGCAGGCGCCTTCGGAAGTGCTGCGGCATTTGTTGCTTGGTGTGGGAGCTGCCAGGGCAGCGAC
>JBBSDI010000133.1:0-9081 GCA_038249585.1 Lysobacterales bacterium
GCGGAAACAGCGCATTGCCGGCATCCCAGACCCGCGCGGCGAGTTCCGCCAGCACTGGCGCCACGCGATGAATCGGGTTGACCGCAATCTGCGGATAGGCCACATGCCCCTGCACACCCAGCACCGTCAGATGCCCATGCAGCGATCCTCGGCGCCCGACCCGGATCACGTCGCCCAGGTCGGTCTTGGCGCTCGGCTCGCCGACCACGCAGCAGTCGATGCGCTGGCCACGGCGCTGGAATTCCTCCACCACCCGACGCACCCCATCGAGCGCAGGACCTTCCTCGTCGCTGGTCAGCAACAGGCCCAGCGTGCCGCGATGGGTAGGGTGTACGGCCACGAAATCGGCCAGCGCCAGCGCCATCGCAGCGACGTTGCCCTTCATGTCGGCAGCGCCGCGCGCGTAAAGATGACCATCGCGCACAACAGGTTGGAATGGCGGCGTCGACCAGCGTTCCAGCGGTCCACTGGGCACCACGTCGGTATGGCCAAGGAACACCAGCACCGGCGCGCCGCTGCCGTGCGTGGCCCACAGGTTGTCGACCGCGCCATGGCGCAGCGACTCGATCTCGAAGCCGGCCGCCCGCAGGCGCGCAGCGATCAGCGCCTGGCAACCGGCATCATCCGGCGTCACCGAAGCGCGGCGACACAGGTCGATGGTCAGCGACAGCAACTCGTCCATGCGCGCGCCAGGATCAGAGACCGAACACCGACTTGTACAGCTTGTCGGTGAAACCCAGCGTGAGGCGACCCTGATGGACCAGCGCCGGCCGCTTGAGCAAGGTCGGATACTCCTTGAGCAGCAGCAGGAATTCGGGCGCGCTGGCCGGCTGCTTGCGCGCGGCCGGCAGCTCGCGCCACGTGGTCGAGGCGCGATTGAGCAGCCAGTCCCAGCCGCCGAGCTGTGCTGCCCAGTCCTTGAGCAGCTCCGGTGCGATGCGCCGCTCGCGGTAGTCGATGAACTCGAAGGGGAGGTCGAACTTGCGCAGCCAGCCCTGCGCCTTGGCACAGGTGGAGCACTTGGGCAGGCCGTAGAGTGTGGTGGACATGCGCTGGGCTGACGGGGATCGGACGGGTGCGTGCTGACTATGCGCGCAGCAGCTCGTTGATCGAGGTCTTCGAGCGCGTCTTCGCGTCGACCTGTTTGACGATCACCGCGCAGTACAGCGAATGGCTGCCATCGGCCGCCGGCAGCGAGCCGGATACCACCACGCTGCCCGCGGGCACGCGGCCGTAGTGGATCTGCCCGGTCGCGCGATCGTAGATGCGCGTGCTCTGGCCGATGAACACGCCCATGCCGATCACCGATCCGCGCTCGACGATCACGCCCTCGACGACCTCCGAACGTGCGCCGACGAAACAACCATCCTCGATGATGGTGGGGCCGGCCTGCAGCGGCTCGAGCACGCCACCGATACCGGCGCCGCCGGACAGGTGCACGTCGGCACCGATCTGCGCGCAGGATCCGACCGTGGCCCAGGTATCGACCATGGTGCGCGCACCGACATGGGCGCCGATGTTGACGAAGCTCGGCATCAGCACCACGTCGTGGCCGATATGGGCGCCGCGGCGCACGATCGCGCCAGGCACCACACGCGCACCACCGGCGCGGAAAGCCGCCTCGTCCCAATCCTCGTACTTGAGCGGCACCTTGTCGTAGTAAGGCGCCGGCGCGCCGCCCATCACCCGGTTGCCACGCAGGCGGAACGACAGCAGCACGGCTTTCTTCAGCCACTGCTGCACGTTCCACTGGCCTGTCGCGTCGGCTTCGGCGACCCGCCGCTGGCCGCTTTCGAGCAGTGCCAGGGCTGCATTGACCGCAGGCTCCACGCGCTCGCGGATCTCCTCGGTGGTCAGCGATTCGCGCCGCGCGAAGGCGTCGTCGATCAGCTGTTCAAGCGTGCTGGACGTCATGTCGGGATTCGGCGCCCCCGGCGCCCGATTGGCTGTCGATGTGGCGACGCAGCGCTTCCCGCAATGCGTCGAGCTGGGTCGCGTTGAGCGCGTGATCGTCGTGGTCGGTCAGCTCGAAGAAGTCCTCGACCCGCTCGCCGAAGGTCGCGATGCGCGCATCGTGCACGCGAAGCCCGCATTCGCGCAGTGCACTGGCGACATGCGCCAGCAGACCAGGCCGGTCGGAGCACACCAGGGCCAGCTGGGTGCGGCCGGCCGCGGAGAAATCGAACTGGATCTGCAGCGGCACATGGAACTGCTTTTGCTGTCGGGTCGCCGCGCGCCTGGCCGGGCGCAGCGCGAGTACCTCGTTCGACAGCTCATCGCGCAGGCGCGCAACCAGCTGGTTCTCGCGTGCCGCTTCGGCGATCGCACTGCCGTCTTCCTCAAGCAGCTGGAAATTGTCCAGCGTATGGCCCGCACCCGAGGTGACGATGCGCGCATCGACCACGTTCAGCTGCATGCGGTCGATCACCGACGTGATGCTGGCAAACAGGCCGTCGCGGTCCTCGGAATACACGAACAGTTCGGTGGTGCCGCGTTCGGGCCCGCGGCGCACGGCGACCACCGGCAAACCGGCGCGCCCGGCGGCGAGGATCGCGCGCGTCTGCCACGCGATCTGGTCGGGGGTGTAGCGCAGGAAACTGTCGTCGGGAAACTCGGCCCACAGCGCCTCGATGCGCGGCTGTTCGAGGCCGCAGCCCGCCAGCAGGCCCAGCGCGACCGCGCGCGCCTCGGCGATCCGCTCGCTCGCGTGCACCGGGTGCTCGAGACCGCGTGCGAGCACGTAATGCGTGCCCTGGTAGAGCTCGGCGAGCAGGCGGTCCTTCCACGAGTTCCACAGCTTCGGGCTGGTCGCGCGGATATCGGCCACGGTCAGCAGGTACAGGTGATCCAGGCGCTCGATGTCGGCCACGATGCCGCCGAAGCGGTGCACCACGCGCGGATCGGTAATGTCCTGCTTCTGCGCGGTGACCGACATGGTCAGATGCTGGCGTACCAACCAGCCGACCAGGTCGGCGTCGGGTGCGGTCAGTCCGATGCGGGCGCAGAATTCGCGCGCATCGGCTTCACCGAGTTCGGAGTGATCGCCGCCGCGGCCCTTGGCGATGTCGTGGAAAATGCCGGCCAGCAGCAGTAGTTCCGGCTTGCGCAGCCGCGCGTACAGCTCATGCGCCAGCGGCATGCTCGCAGCGCTCGCCGGATCGCCGTACTGGCGGATGTTGCGGATCACGAACAGCGTGTGCTGGTCGACTGTATAGACATGGAACAGGTCGTACTGCATGCGCCCGGCGACCTTGCCGAATGCCGGCAGGAAGCGTCCCAGCACACCGTAGCGGCTCATCCGCTGCAGCACCTCGGCGACCGCGCCCGGGTGACGGATGATCGCGAGGAACATCGCGTTGGCGTGCGGATCGCGCCGGAAGGCCTCATCGAGCCCCGGCAGCACCGCATCGAGCCGCTGCAGCAGGTTCGAGTGCAGGCCGCGCAGGTCGGGGCGATCGAGCAGGATGGAGAATGCACGCAGGATCGCCACGGGGCTGCGCTGAAACAGCTGCGGATCGCGCAGGTCGAGAAACGATCCGACCGCGCGGAACTCGTCGTCGAGCGCCTCGACTGCGGCACCGTCCGGCGTCTCGCGCTGCTCGTCGAGTCGTTGCAACAGCCGTTCATTGAGCTTCTCGACCGTCATGGCCGCGCGATAGTAGCCCTGCATGAACTGCTCGACGGCAAGATTCTGCGCGTGCTCGTCGCGCAGTCCGAACCATTGCGCGAGGTCGCGCTGGAACTCGAACACCAGGCGCTCCTCGCCGCGGCGCGCAAGCAGATGCAGCGCCCAGCGGATCCGCCACAGCGTGCCGCGTGCAGCGATCAGCGCGGTGTACTCCTCGACGCTGAGCAGTCCGGCATCGCGCAGGGCTTCGTAGCTGGCCAGACCCAGTTGCCGCCGCGCGACCCAGATCACGGTCTGCAGGTCGCGCAACCCGCCGGGCCCATCCTTGAGATTGGGCTCGAGGTTGTACGCGGTGTCGTTGTAGCGCGCATGACGCGCCTGCTGCTCGGCACGCTTGCCGGCGGCGAACTTGTCCACCGCCCACACCTGCGGGGGTCGCAGGGCGTGGCGCATGTCGGCGTGCAGTTCGTGCGCGCCAGCGATCAGGCGATCCTCGATCAGATTGGTGATGACGGTCAGGTCGGTGCGTGCTGCCTGCTCGCACTCGGTCACGCCGCGCACGGCATGGCCGACCGCCAGGCCCTGGTCCCAGAGCGCTGCGAAGAAGCGCTCGAGCGCCGAAAGCAGCGCAGGATCGCGGCGTTCGCTCACCAACACCAGCAAGTCGACATCCGAGCGCGGGTGCAACTCGCCGCGCCCGAATCCGCCGACAGCGACCAGGGCCACTCCACCATGGGCACCGACCAACCGCTGCCACAGGTGCAGGACTGCCTGCTCGATCATCCACGCGCGCAGCACTACCACCTGCTCGATCGGCAGGCCGCCGCGCAATGCCACGGTCAGTGCCTGATCGGCACGCTCGACCGCCTCGCGGATGCCGCGCGGCGCATTCAGCGCCTCCACATCGGCCGCATCCACCGGCCACCAGCGATGGGCGTCGGCGGGTGCGGCAAGCCGCGTCATCGGGGCGGACCGTCCCCGGGAATCAGCGTGAGCACCTCGAAGCCATCTTCGGTGACCGCGATCGTGTGCTCCCACTGGGCGGACAGCTTCTGGTCGCGCGTGACCACGGTCCAGCCATCGGGCAGCAGGCGTGTATGGCGGGTGCCCTCGTTGATCATCGGCTCGACGGTAAAGGTCATGCCCGGCAGCAGGCGCAGGCCGGTACCCGGCTCGCCGTAATGCAGCACTTGCGGGTCCTCGTGGTAGACCTGCCCGATGCCGTGGCCGCAGTACTCGCGCACGACCGAGAAACGCTGCGCCTCGGCGAAGTGCTGGATCGCGTGGCCGACGTCGCCGAGGGTCGCGCCCGGCCGCACGGCCTTGATTCCGCGCCACATCGCCTCGTAGGTGGTCTGAACCAGACGCCGGGCCATCACCGAGGGCTCGCCGACGAAGTACATGCGGCTGGTATCGCCATGCCAGCCGTCGCGGATCACGGTGACGTCGATATTGACGATATCGCCGGACTTCAGGATCTTGGTCGCGCTCGGAATGCCGTGGCAGATCACGTTGTTGACCGAGGTACATACGGTCTTGGGAAAGCCGCGGTAGCCGAGATTGGCCGGGATCGCCTTCTGGCGGTCGACGATCCATTCGTGGCAGATGCGGTCGAGTTCCTCGGTCGTGGCCCCGGGCTTGACGTGCTCGCCGATCATCGCCAGCACCTCGGAAGCCAGCTGACCGGCCACCCGCATGCGTTCGATCTGCTCGGGCGTCTTCACGCTGACGTTCATGGGGCGCACGGAATCTTTCATGTTCTCGCTCGAGCTGGGGCCCTGATCCGGCCGCCGAAAATGGGGCCAGACCCATACTTTAGCAACTGGTGGCCACTGGCGGCAGCGCAGTCAAGCATTTGCCGTCGGCGCCAGGCTTGGGTATGCTTCAAAGGCTGGGTCCAAGGGTTTTCCACCCGACCGACCCGCCGCAGGCTGCCAGGCACGGGTTTCGGCCCAGGCCCGACAGCCGCGAACGCGCCCTCACCGGCGCAAATCCACACACGCAATCGACACCGGCATCGGGGTGCCCCTTCAGCGGGTCGCTGCCGGCGGATGCGTGGAGGCCTCAACCCCGAAGTTCCCCTGCCACCGATGCGGGGACTTCATTGCTTTGGAGCAGTCCCAATGCCTTCCGTCACCATGCGCCAGATGCTTGAAGCCGGCGTGCATTTCGGTCATCAGACCCGTTACTGGAATCCCCGCATGGCACCGTTCATCTTCGGTGCGCGCGGCAAGATCCACATCATCAACCTCGAAAAGACGTTGCCGCTGTTCAACGATGCGATGAACTTCATCTCCGGGCTGGCGCAGAAGCGCGGCTCGGTGCTGTTCGTCGGCACCAAGCGCTCGGCGCGCGATTCGATCCGCGAGGAAGCGGCCCGTTGCGGCCAGCCCTTCGTGTCGTACCGCTGGCTGGGCGGCATGCTGACCAATTTCCGCACCGTCAAGCAGTCGATCTCGCGCCTGAAGGAACTCGAGGCGATGGAGTCCGACGGCTCGATCGAGCGTTTCGTCAAGCACGAGGCCCTGCAGTTGCGCCGCGAACGCGAGAAGCTGGAGAAGTCGCTGGGCGGAATCAAGAACATGGGCGCGCTGCCCGACGCGCTGTTCGTGATCGACATCGGCCACGAGAACATCGCCATCGAGGAAGCGCGCAAGCTCGGCATTCCGGTGGTAGCCGTGGTCGACACCAACTACGACCCGAAACTGGTCGACTACGCGATCCCCGGCAACGACGACGCGATCCGCGCGGTGCAGCTGTACACCCGCGCCGCCGCCGATGCGGTGCTCGAGGGCAAGTCCGCGGCACCGATCACGGCCGCTGAATCCAAGGACGAGTTCGTCGAGCTGGATGCCGATGGCAACCCGCTGTCGAAGGACGATGCCAACAAGCGTCGCCCGGCACCACCGCGCAAGCCCGGCAACGACCGCGATCGCGACCGTCGTCCTGGCGCGCCGGCCAAGCGTCCGGCCATCAAGCGCGCACCGCGCGCGGCAGCACCGGGCGGCAGCGTTGCCCCGGCGGTCGAGTAATCCCGTCACATCCGCGCGCGATCCTGCGCGCAGTGCGGTGCCTTGGCCCCGCAGGCCATGGCACCGTGCATTCCCTGCATCGACATTCGAAGAGGTAGCGTCATGGAAATCACCGCCAGCATGGTCAAGGAACTCCGCGAGCGCTCCGGCGCGGGCATGATGGAGTGCAAGAAGGCCCTGACCGAAAATCAGGGCAATCTGGACACCGCGATCGAATGGCTGCGCAAGCAGGGTCTGGCCAAGGCCGACAAGAAGGCCGGCCGGGTCGCGGCCGAAGGCCGCATCGTGGCCGCTGCCAGCGGCGACCGTGCGGTGCTGGTCGAGGTGAATTCCGAAACCGATTTCGTCGCCAAGGACGACAACTTCGTGCGCTTCGCCGACATGGTCGCGCAGGTTGCCCTGGCCAGCGGTGCGGCCGACATCGAGGCGCTGAAGTCGGCCAGGTCGCCTGATGGCGGCAGCGTCGACGAGGCACGCCAGGCCCTGGTGGCCAAGGTCGGCGAGAACGTGCAGTTGCGCCGCATGGTGGCGGTGACCGGCAAGGGCCATGTCGCGAGCTATATCCACGGTGGGCGGATCGGCGTGCTGGTCGAGTTCGAGGGCGGCAATGCCGAACTCGGCCGCGGCATCGCCATGCACGTCGCGGCGATGAACCCGGCCCACCTCTCGCCGGATCATGTGCCAGCCGAAATCGTGGCCAAGGAGAAGGAAATCGCGCTGGCCCAGATCAGCGACAAGGACCGCCTGAAGCCCGCCGAGATCCAGGAGAAGATGATCTCCGGCAAGCTGCGCAAGGTGCTCTCGGAGATGTCGTTGACCGGCCAGCCCTTCGTGCTCGACACCGCCGTAACGGTCGAGGAAGCGTTGAAGAAAGCCGGCGCCAAGGTGCAGGCCTTCCATCGCCTGGCCGTCGGCGAAGGCATCGAGAAGAAGGAAGAAGACTTCGCCGCAGAGGTGATGAAGCAGGCGGGCCTGGCCTGATTCCGGCAGCGGTGAGCGAGCTGCAGTGGAGCGAGGGCCGCGGGGGACCGCGGCCTTCTTGGTTTGAGGACCCAGGGCACAGGGCTCAGGGTGCAGTAGAAGCGCGCCGGGGCGGAGGGCGAGGCACGCTCGCTGATGCTGGAGCCGCGAGTTGCACGTTTGTCGCGCGACGCGTTTCCGGGCCCTGGGCCCTCACGCGCGGCTCCGCGATCTGCCGGCGTCGCGGGGCAAAGCTGTTCCTTCGCCCTGTACCCTGAGCATTGAACCCTGATCCCTGAGCCCTGGTCCCTCGACTCTCAGCTATAATCCCGCGGTTTGTCCGCCCGAACCCGAGGATGCCATGCCCGAGAAGATGAAGTTCCAGCGCATCGTGCTCAAACTTTCCGGCGAAGCGCTGATGGGCGTCGAGGACTACGGCATCGATCCCAAGGTGCTCGACCGATTGGCCAGGGAGATCATCGAGGTCAGTCGCGCGGGAGTGCAGGTCGGGCTGGTGATCGGCGGCGGCAATATCTTTCGCGGTGCCGGTCTGGCGGCCGCCGGCATGGATCGCGTGACCGGCGATCACATGGGCATGCTGGCCACTGTGATGAACGCGCTGGCGATGCAGGACGCGGTGGAAAAGCTCGGCGGTTTCGCACGCGTGATGAGCGCGATCAAGATCAACGAGGTGTGCGAGGATTACATCCGTCGGCGCGCGATCCGCCACATCGAAAAAGGCCGCATCGTGGTGTTCGCCGCCGGCACCGGCAATCCGTTCTTCACCACCGACTCGGCTGCCGCGCTGCGCGCGATCGAAATCGGCGCGCAACTGCTGCTGAAGGCGACCAAGGTCGACGGCGTGTACAGCGCCGATCCGATGAAAGACCCGACTGCCACCCGCTACGAGCACCTCAGCTACGACCAGGTGATCGAGCGCAAACTCAGCGTGATGGACACCACCGCGATCGCCCTGTGCCGCGACCACGGCGTGCCGCTGCGAATCTACGACATGAACCGCCCCGGCGATCTGATGCGCATCATGCGTGGCGAGCCGGTGGGTACGTTGGTCAGCGAGCGGGGCTAGGGCGCGGCCGAAGGCAGCGCAGCAAATGGCGAAAGCGGCGGCGAATGACGAATGGGAAAGCCGGCATTGGGGAGTATCTCTGGCGGGTCCGCTCAGGCTGGCGCGCTTTCCCATTCGCCATTCGCCATTCGCCACTCTGCCGGCCCCCCCGGGGCGCCCGCCCCCCGCGGGGCGACGCGGCGGGGCCCGCGCCACCCACACGGGGCCCCGCCCCCCCCGGGGGGGGCCGCCCCCGCCCCCACCCACCCCCCCCCCCCCCCCCCCACAAAACCCCCCCCCCCCACCAAACAACACAACCCACCCCCCCCCACCCAACACCCCCACCACCAAAAACACCCAACCCCACCCAAACAACACCAAAAAACCAACCCACA
>JBBSDI010000134.1:0-9052 GCA_038249585.1 Lysobacterales bacterium
CCGCCCTGTCGTTGCCCGGCGCGGTGATCCTGACCCTCGCCGGCGGCGCGCTGTTCGGGCTGGTCACCGGCACGATCATCGTGTCTTTCGCCAGCAGCCTGGGCGCCACGCTCGCCTTCCTCGCCTCGCGCTTCCTGTTTCGCGATGCGGTGCGCGCGAAGTTCGGCCAACGGCTGGCCCCGATCGAGAACGGGGTGGCGAAGGATGGCGCGTTCTACCTGTTCACCCTGCGACTGGTGCCGGCGTTTCCATTCTTCCTGGTCAACCTGCTGATGGGTCTGACCCCGATCCGCACAGCGACCTTCTATGCCGTCAGCCAGCTCGGTATGTTGGCCGGCACCATCGTGTTCGTGTATGCCGGCACCCAGCTCGCGCAGATCGACAGCGTGTCGGGGATCCTGTCGCCGGGCCTGATCGGCGCTTTCGTGCTGCTGGGCATCCTGCCGCTGCTGATGCGCGGACTGCTCGGCTGGCTTGCCAGGCGCCGCGTGTACGCGGGCCATCGCAAGCCCGCGCACTTTGACTACAACGTGGTGGTGATCGGCGCGGGCTCTGCCGGCCTGGTGTCGTCCTATATCGCCGCTACAATCAAGGCCAAGGTGGCGCTGATCGAAAAGCACAAGATGGGCGGCGATTGCCTGAATACCGGCTGCGTGCCGTCCAAGGCCCTGATCCGCTCGGCGCGCCTGCTGGCCGATGCGCGCGACAGCGCCAAGCTCGGCATCCGCAAGGTCGAGGTGCAGTTCGACTTCGCCGAGGTGATGGAGCGCGTGCAGCGCGTGGTGGCCGAAGTCGAACCGCACGACTCGGTCGAGCGCTACACCGCACTCGGCGTGGAGTGCATCAGCGGCAGCGCGCGGATCGTCTCGCCATGGGAAGTCGAGGTCGCTGGACGCACGCTGTCCACGCGCTCGATCATCCTCGCCAGCGGCGCGCGACCGCTGGTGCCCGACCTGCCAGGTCTGTCCGACCTGCCGTATCTGACCTCGGACACCGTATGGTCCCTGCGCGAACAGCCGCGCCGCCTGCTGGTGCTCGGCGGCGGCCCGATCGGCTGCGAGCTGGCGCTGGCATTCTCGCGACTGGGCAGCGAGGTCACCGTGGTCGGCCGCCAGCCGCACTTGTTGCCGCGTGAGGACGAGGATGTTTCAACCCTGCTGCGCGAGGTGTTCGAGCGCGAGGGCATCCGGCTGGCGCTGGGCCATACCGCAGTAAGTGTCGAGCGCGCCGGCAACGGCGGCGTGCTGCTCGCCACCGGGCCCGAGGGCGAAGTGCGGATCGAATTCGACCGCCTGCTGCTGGCCCTCGGTCGCACGCCGAACATCGATGGCTTCGGCCTGCACGAACTCGGCATCGTGCTCAACGAGCGCGGCACGGTGGCGGCCGATCCGCTGATGCGCACCAACTTCCCCAACATCGCGGTGTGCGGCGATGTCACCGGACCCTACCAATTCACCCACGTCGCCGCGCATCAGGCGTGGTACGCGGCGGTCAACCAGCTGCTCGCACCGTTCTGGTCGTTCCGCGTCGACTATCGCGTGATCCCGTGGGCGACCTTCACCGATCCGCAGGTCGCGCGCGTTGGCCTGTCCGAAGCCGAGGCGAAAACGCAGGGCATAGCCTTCGAGGTCAGCCGCTACGGCATCGACGATCTCGACCGCGCGATCGCCGACGGCACCGCCAAGGGCTTCGTCAAGGTGCTCACGCCGCCCGGCAGCGATCGCATCCTTGGCGCCACCATCGTGCATGCGGAAGCCGGCGAGCTGATCGCCGAGTACGTGATGGCGCTCAAGCACGGCATCGGCATGAACAAGATCCTCGGCACCATCCATGTCTATCCGACGTTGATGGAAGCGAACAAGTACGCCGCCGGCGTATGGAAACGCGCCCATGCGCCGCAGGCAGCACTGCGTTGGGCACAACGGTTTTTCGGATGGCGAAGGGGATGAAGGCGATGGACAGCGCAAAGCAGGTTCAGGTATCGGCGTGGCTTGGGCGGTTGCGCGGCGGCGTATCCGCACTGGTGGGCGCTGTGCTGCTGGCACTCTGCCTTTTCGCCACGCCGGCAGTGGCCTTGGACAGCAACCACGCCGCATGGAGCGAACTGCTGGCCAAACACGTGCACTGGAATGCGGACGGCACTGCCAGCACCGTCGACTACGCCGGATTCGCGCGCGAGCGCGCCGCATTGCAGGCCTATCTGGATCAGCTGAGCGCCGTTTCGCAGGCCAGCTTCGATGCCTGGCCCGTGGCGGAGCGACAGGCATTCCTGATCAACGCCTACAACGCGCAGACCGTCGCCCTGATCCTGACCCGCTGGCCGAAGCTGGAATCGATCAAGGACCTCGGCGGCCTGTTCTCCTCGCCGTGGAAGAAATCCTTCTTCACCCTGCTCGAAGCGCAACGCTCGCTCGACGATGTCGAGCACGGCTTGCTGCGCGGTGCGCCGGACTTCAATGAGCCGCGCATCCACTTCGCGGTCAACTGCGCGTCGATCGGCTGCCCTGCCCTGCGCCCGGAAGCGTTTCGCGGTGCCGAGTTCGACGCGCAACTCGAAGACCAGACCCTGCGCTTCCTGCGCGACCGCACCCGCAACCGCTTCGATCCAGCCACCGGCGTGCTGAGTCTGTCGAAGATCTTCGACTGGTACGCCGGCGACTTCGAGCGCGGATTCCGCGGCACCCGAACGGTGCTCGAATTCGCCGGCACTCACGCCAGCGCGCTGAGCGACAGCCCGGAAGCCCGTGCGCGGATCGGTCGCGGTGGCGTGGAGCTGGACTACATCGACTACGACTGGGCGCTCAACGGCCCGGCGGCGACGCGCTGAGCTTCGCTCGCGCCACACGCCCGCAGCCGTTGCTTCCTTCCGACCAGCCGGAGAACCGCATGCGCATGCAACGATCGATCGCGGTTGTGTATTCGGCCGCCGTGCTGCTCTGGCCATGGGCAACCGCAAGTGCGGACCTACGCGACGATGTAACGCGCTTCGAGGCACAGGTTGCGGCGCAATACCCTGACACACCCTCGCTTGTTGCCAGCGAGTTCCTCGCCCGCGACGACCACGGCGACTTCGTGATCGTCGACGTCCGTGAAGCAGCCGAGCAGGCCGTCTCGCGCATCCCCGGCGCCATCGATGGCGACGCACTGCCCGCCAGCGCAGACCTCGCCGGCCGGCCGCTGCTGGTGTATTGCACCATCGGCATGCGCAGCGCACAGGCGACCGATGCGCTGCGCAAGCGCGGCTATCGCGCCTACAACCTGATCGGCGGCGTGCTGGCATGGGCGCAGGCCGGGCAGGAATTCGTCGATGCCGACGGCCTGCCCACCCGCACTGTGCACGTCTATGGCCGCAGCTGGAATCGCCTGCCGCCCGACTACGTGGGCGTTTGGTAGTCGCACGTTTTTCTCAACCCACCCCGGAGTAACCAAGGAATGAAACAGCCGCAGATCGGCACCCTGACGCTTGCGTTGGCAGCAGCGCTCGCCATCCATCCGTGCATCGCCTCCGCACAGGACGACGTGTCGAAATCCGATGACGTCACGACCCTCGATCCGGTGCTGGTCACCGCGCAGCGCCGCACCGAAGATGCCAACAGCGTGCCGCTGTCGTTGAGCGTGGTCGAGCCCGAACAGCTGCAGGCCTGGGGGTCCGCCCTGCAGGACGTGCGCGTGCTCGGCGCACGGGTGCCGAGCTTGCAGGCCGAGTCCTCGTTCGGTCGCACCTTTCCGCGCTTCTACATCCGCGGGCTCGGCAATACCGACTTCGACCTCAATGCCAGTCAGCCGGTGTCGCTGGTGTACGACGATGTGGTGCAAGAGAATCCGACGCTCAAGGGCTTTCCGATCTTCGATCTGGACCGCGTGGAAGTGCTGCGCGGGCCCCAAGGCACACTGTTCGGACGCAATACGCCAGCGGGCGTGGTCAAGTTCGACTCGGTGCGCCCCGCGCAGGACTTCGATGGCTTCGCGCGCTTCGGTGCCGGCGACTTCGGCTCGCGCAATTTCGAGGGCGCAGTCGGTGGACCGATCGGTGAAGTCTCCTCCGCCCGGCTGTCGGTCCTGTACCAGCACCGGGACGACTTCGTGCGCAACACCGCGATTGCCGGCGACCGCCGCGGCGGCTTCGACGAGCGCGCGTTCCGCGGCCAGTGGCTGCTGGCACCCAGCGACGATCTGGAAGTGCTGGTGCAGGTCCGCGGCCGCGACCTCAGTGGCGGCTCGGCGATATTCCTCGCCAATCTGATCGAGCGCGGCAGCAACGGGATTGTCGCGGGCTTCAACGACCGGCGCCTGGCACAGGACGCACTGCCCGCGCTCGATGTCGAGTCCGCTGGCGCCAACGTGCGCGTGAACTGGGACCTCGGCGACATCGTGCTGTCGTCGATCTCGGCCTGGGAGTCGGTGCAGATGTTCGCCCGCGGCGACGTCGACGGCGGCTTTGGTGCCTCCTTCGCGCCACCATTCGGCCCCGGCTTCATTCCGTTCCCGGCCGAATCCGGCGACGGCATCCCCGACCATCGCCAGCTCACGCAGGAGCTGCGGCTGGCATCCGACACCGATGACGCGCTGTCGTGGCAGGCCGGTGGCTTGTGGTACGACGAAAACCTCGACATCGACAACATCAGCTACGACACGCTCGCGGGCAGCGCACAGAACGGCGTCGCCCGGCAGCGCCAGGACCACACGGCGTGGGCGCTATTCGGCGCGGCCGACTATCGCTTCTCACCGGAATGGCGGATCGGTGGTGGCTTGCGCTACAGCGACGACCGCAAGCGGTTTACCGCGCAACGGCTGGTCTCGCCAATTGGCGCGGGTCCGATCGGCCCGATCGCGGTAGCGCCGGAAGATAGCGATCTCAGCGGCAATTTCAGCGCGACCTACTCGCCATCGGACAGCGTCAATTTCTACGCGCGCTACGCGACCGGATTCCGCGCACCGGCGATCCAGGGTCGGCTGCTGTTCGGCGACGTGGTCTCGGTGGCCGATTCGGAAAAGATCCGCTCGTTCGAACTCGGCGCCAAGGCTGACCTGTTCAATCGCCGCGCGAGAATCGGAGCGAGCCTGTTCCGCTATGAAGTCGACGACCTGCAGCTGACCGCGGTCGGCGGCAGCACCAACTTCAACACCCTGATCAACGCCGAGAAGGCCGTCGGTTACGGCGCCGAACTGGATTTCGAAGCGACTCTCACCGAACGCCTGACCCTGCTTGCGGCCGCCTCCTGGAATCGCACCCGACTCGATGACTCACGGCTCGCCGTGCAGCCCTGCGGAAGCCCGTGCACGGTGCTCGATCCGGTCGGCGCGGTGGCCGGCACCGTGCGCATCGACGGCAATCCGCTGCCGCAGGCGCCGGAGTGGATCGCCAACATCGCGCTGCGCTACACCCAGCCACTGGCCGGCGGTGAGTTCTACGTGCTCAACGACTGGTCGTATCGCAGCGAAGTGAACTTTTTCCTGTACGAGAGCCGCGAGTTCGTTGGCGATCCATTGCTCGAAGGCGGCCTGCGGGTGGGCTATCGCTGGGCCGACGGGCGCTATGAAGCCGCGGTGCTTGCGCGCAACCTGCTCGACGAGGTGGAAGTGGTCGGCGGCGTCGACTTCAACAACCTCACCGGCTTTGTCAACGATCCACGCTACCTCGGAGCCGAGTTCATCGTGCGCTTCGACTGAACCCCCACGCGACGGTCGTCGCGTGGAACGACCGACTGCGGCACACTGGCGACATGCTCGAATCACTCGCGGTCATCATGCCGGTAGGCCCCGGCGACGCGGCATGGCGCGGTCTGCTGCCGCAGCTGCAGTGGCTGCCGGCGCAAGCGCAGCTGCGCCTGGTGTGCTGCCGCGAACAAGACTGCGCGCGGGCCGAACTCGACAGCGCCACTGGACTGCCCGCAGATCGCGGGTGGCTGCTGGCGCCGCACGGCCGCGCACGCCAGCTCAATGCCGGCGTGGCGGCCACCCGATCGGAGTTCCTGTGGTTCGTGCATGCGGACTCGCGGATCATCCAGCCGCAGCGCACCGCAGCTGCGTTGCAGCGCGCGCTGTCGGCGTATCCCGATGCACTCGGTTACTTCGACCTGCGCTTTATCGGCGACGGTCCGGCGGCCACGGCGGCGAACACGGTCGGCGCGTGGATCCGATCGCACTGGCTCGGACTGCCGTTCGGCGATCAGGGACTGTTCCTGTCGCGCGCGAACTTCGCGCGCGTGGGTGGCTTCGACGAATCGCTTGCGGTGGCCGAAGACCATGCGCTGGTGTGGGCCGCGCGCCGCGCCGGCATCGCACTGCGCCCGGCCGGTGCCAGCATCCACACCAGCGCACGCCGCTACGCAGAGCAGGGCTGGCTGCGCACGACCGCGCGGCACCTGCGGCTGACCTGGCAGCAGGCGCGCACGTTCTCGCGCGCGCGCGGTGACCCACCGTGAGCGGCGCGATTGCGATCTTCGTAAAGACCCCGGGCCGCTCGGCGCTGAAGACGCGGCTTGCCGAAAGCCAGGGCGAGCGTTTCGTGCACGCATGGTATGCACTTGCAGCACAGGCGGTGGCGGCAGTGGCGCGCGAGGCCGCTGCATCGACCGATGCTGCGGTGTATTGGGCAGTCGCCGAAGCGCAAGCGCTGGGCGACCCCATTTGGGCCGGGCTGCCGACCATCGCGCAGGGTGCTGGCAGCCTCGGCGAGCGCATGCATCAGGTGCATACCGAACTGGTAGCGCGCCATGGTGCAGCGATTCTGCTCGGTGCCGATACGCCGCAGCTGCGCGCCGATGCGCTGCATGACGCGCTGCGTTGGCTGATCGATCCGGCGCCACGTCTGACCCTGGCACCCGCAAGTGATGGCGGCTTCTGGCTGTTCGGCGGCAACCGCGCGATCGCGCGCGAGACCTGGTTGAACGCCCGCTACAGCGAGCCCGACACCGCACAGCAGTTCCGCCGCGCGCTGACCGGCCACGGCGCATGGCAGACGCAGCGCACCGAGACCGACGTCGACACCGCGCACGATCTGGCGCCCTGCATGGCGGCCCTGCAGTCGCTGCCTTCACCGCATGCGGCGCAAACTGCGCTGTTGGCGTGGATGTCTGCGCCCCGGGCAATCAGGTCCGCAAGCGCATGAACATCGAGCAGATCCTGGCCGTTGAGAATCCGCTGCGATTGGGCGTGTTCGTGGGCCTGCTGGCCACACTGGCGATCGCCGAGCGGATGTTCCCGCGCCGCGGTGACGCGGTGCCGGGCATGCGTCAGCTGACCAATCTGGGCATGGTGCTGATCGGCACGGTGGTGGTAAGGGTTGTGTTTCCGGTGCTCGCGGTGGGTTTTGCGGCCGCGCTGCAGTCGCGCGGTATCGGATTGCTGCCGCAACTGAACATGCCTGCCTGGCTGGCGATAGCGATCGCATTTGTTCTGCTGGACGCGGCGATCTACTGGCAGCATCGGCTGCTGCATCGCATCCCGCTGCTGTGGCGCCTGCACCGCGTGCACCATGCGGACATGGCCTTCGACGTGACGCTGGCGGTGCGCTTCCATCCGCTGGAGATCGCCCTGTCGATGGCGATCAAGTTCGTGGTGATCGCGGCGATCGGCGCGCCGGCGCTGGCGGTTTTGCTGTTCGAGATCGCGCTGTCGGCCGGTTCGCTGTGGACCCATACAGACCTGCGCGTGCCGGATGCGCTCGATCGTTTCCTGCGCCGGGTGATCGTCACCCCCGACATGCATCGCGTGCATCACTCCGTGCATCCGGACGAAACCGACAGCAACTTCTCGTTCCACCTGTCGCTGTGGGATCACGTGTTCGGCAGCTATCGGGCGCAGCCGCGCGACGGCCACCTCGGCATGGCGATCGGCCTGCACGAGTTCCGCACGCCCGCTGAGCAGAGTCTGCTGGCACTGCTGCTCAATCCCTTCCGCGCGGCGTCGCCCAGCCAGGCCGCGCCACCCGCTGTCCCGGAGTAGGCATGCGCGCCAGCCTGCCGCTGCTGCGGACCATCGCCTTTCCCGCCATCGCACGGCGTGCGCCGAGCACCCTGCAGTTGAACCTGGGCTACCTGTGCAACATCGCCTGCGTGCACTGCCACGTGAACGCGGGGCCCACGCGCAAGGAGTTGATGGATCGCGACACCATGCAGCTGGCGCTGGAGTTCGCACACCGGCACGCCATCCGCACGCTCGATCTGACCGGCGGTTCGCCGGAGATGAATCCGCACTTCCGCTGGCTGGTCGAGTCCGCGCGCGCGGCCGGTATCCACGTGATGGACCGCTTCAATCCGACCGTGGTCGAAGAGCCCGGCTACGCGTGGGTGCCTGATTTCCTCGCCACGCAGCGGGTGGAGGTGATCGCATCCCTGCCCTGCTACACCCAGACCAATGTCGACACCCAGCGCGGCGACGGCGTATTCGCCTCCTCGCTTCGCGTGCTGCGGCAGATGAACGCGCTCGGCTACGGCGTCGACGGCAGCGGCCTGCTGCTGAACCTGGTCTACAACCCCGTTGGCGCATTCCTGCCCGGGCCGCAGCAGGCGCTTGAAGCCGACTACCGCCAGCGTCTCGGCGAGGAACACGGCATCGTGTTCAACCAGCTGTTCACTTTGGCCAACATGCCGATCCAGCGCTTTGGTTCATGGCTGCAATCGAAAGGCCAGTTCGACACCTACCTGCAGTTGCTGCGCGACAACCATCGCGAGGCCAATCTCGAGCACGTGATGTGTCGGGATCTGATCAGCATCGACTGGCAGGGCTACGCCTACGACTGCGACTTCAACCAGATGCTGGGCCTGCATCTGGGCGATCACGACACCCGCAGCCACCTGCGCGATCTGCTCGATGCGGAGCTTGCCGGTGGCGCGATCCGCGTTGCCGGGCACTGTTTCGGCTGCACGGCGGGACAGGGCTCGAGTTGCGGTGGGGCGCTGGTGTAGCCCGGACATTTCGGCGCACATCGCCGCGCGGGTGGTCCAGCCATTGGCCAAGTTGTCGCAGCACGCACTCTGATCATCCACCGCGGCGCGGCCGCGTCTACAATCGCCGCATGCACCCGAAGTCGCCGCTCGCCCCGCCACAG
>JBBSDI010000135.1:0-9042 GCA_038249585.1 Lysobacterales bacterium
TCCGCAGGGCGTACTGGGCAGCACCACCAGCGCCCGCAACCTCGCCCTGGCCTGAAACCGGGGTGGCCGCAAGTCCCTGCGGTCGGCAAGCCAGGGCCGGAAACTGATGCGTTGAAATAAACAGCAGGCTGGACCATGCTCCCGCAACGGATGGATATCGCTCAGCCCGCAAACACTACGCTCGAGACCGACGCGTTGCTCGAGGCATTGTCGCAGCATGTGTTGCTGCTGGATGCCAGCGGCAAGATCACGCGCGGCAACGGCGCGTGGGCACGTTTCGCGCGCCAGCGTGGACTGGCGCAGGAAGCCTGGCTGGGCAGCGACTTCGTCAGCATGTTCGCGCAGATCGGCGCGGTCGGCGGGAGCAGGGTCGAGGCACTGCGCGTGGGCATCGGTGAACTGCAACCGGGTCGCGCCGGATTCAGCACCGACGCGTGCTTCAGCAGTGCCTCGCTCACCCAGTGGTTCACGGTCGACGTGCATGCGCTGGCCGACGGCCGCCGCATCGTGGTGCAGCACGATGTCACGGAACTGCGCATCTTCGACCATGCACGGGTCCGCTTCGAACAGATGGTGGACGCCTCGACCGACGCGATCCTGGTCGTCGATGGCGACGGCAACGTAGGCTACGCGAACGACGCGGCCTGCCGTCTCGCTGGCGCCCTGCCGCGCGAGGGCACCAGCGCGGTGGCGAGCCTGGTCGATCGCACCGCGCTGGCGATTGCCGGTGCCAGCGGTGCCTGGCGCAGCGAGGTGATCATCCGCACCCTCGATGGCGCCGAGATCCCGGTGGTGCAGGACGTGCGCCGGCACGATTCGCCCGACGACGACAGCGCGTACTACACGGTGATGCTGCACGACATCAGCGCGGAAAAATCGCGCGAGGAAGAACTGCAGAATCGCAACGTAGAACTGCAGCTGGCCTACTCGCAACTGCGCGGCGCGCAGGACCAGCTGCTGCAATCGGAGAAAATGGCCTCGATCGGCCAGCTGGCGGCCGGGGTTGCGCATGAGATCAACAATCCGATCGGCTACGTGCATTCGAACATCGGCACCCTGAAGGACTACACGCGAAACCTGTTCTCGATGCTGGCCAGCTACGAAAACATTCTGGCCGACGCGCCCCTCCCGCCGGAACTGCGCAAGTCGCTCGACGAGCAACGCGAGCGTTTCGAGATCGACTATCTCACCCAGGACCTGCCCAGTCTGCTCGACGAATCGGCCGAGGGGATCGAACGGGTGCGCAAGATCGTGCAGGACCTGAAGGATTTCTCGCACGCCGGCCAAGGCGAGGAATGGCAGGTGTCCGATGTGCACCGTGGACTCGACTCGACCCTCAACATCGTCTGGAACGAGATCAAGTACAAAGTCGAGATAGTCAAAGACTACGGACCACTGCCGCCGCTGGAATGCATTCCCTCGCAGATCAACCAGGTGTTCCTCAACATTCTCGTCAATGCCGGTCACGCGATCCGCGAGCGCGGCACGATCCGCCTGTCCACCGGCGCCAGCGCCGAGACCGGATGGATCGAGATCGCCGACTCCGGCGACGGCATCGCGGAAGAAAACCTGCAGCGAATCTTCGATCCGTTTTTTACCACCAAACAGGTCGGCCAGGGCACCGGGCTTGGCTTGTCGTTGAGCTACAGCATCATCAAGAAACACGGTGGGCGTATTGAGGTCAGCAGCAAGCTGGGCCGTGGCACCGCGTTCCGTATCCTGCTGCCGCTGCGCCAGCCCGACCATGGCGCTACCCGGCCCTAGGGAGCCGCTCGAGAAAACCCGCACAGCGGGTTGTCACGCCGTCGTCGGGCGCCGCTCCGACTGCGTTCGGAATGCCTCGCGGATTTCGCGCCGCAATTCTTGGTCATCCCATGGCTTGGTCAGGAATTTGTAGATCGCGCCACGATTGATCGCCTCGGTCACGGTGCGCAGGTCGGTGTAGCCCGACAACACCAGGCGCACGGTATCCGGATACAGGGAGCGAACCTGACTGAGGAACTCGGTGCCGCTGATGTCCGGCATGCGCTGATCGGAAATGACCACGTGCACCTCATGCCGGCCGAGCATCTCGAAGGCCTCGCGCGCGCTGGTCGCACTCAGGATCTTGTAGCCGTCGCGGCGCAACACCCGGGTCAGCGCACGCAGTATGTTTTCCTCGTCGTCGAGCAGCAGCAAAGTGCGTTCTTCGGAATCGCTGGCGAACGACTCGCGCGCGAGAAAGCGCCTGCCGAGCAGCTCTCCGGCCAGGTCGGCACGCACCGGTCCTGCAAAGAACAGACCCTGGAACTGGTCGCAGTGGTTGCGGCGCAGATAGCCCATCTGCGCGGCCGTCTCCACGCCTTCGGCCATCACCGTCATGCCCAACTGGTGCCCCATCGCGATGATCGCCCGCGCGATGCCTGCATCGCCCGAATCGCGCGTGATATCGCGCACGAAGCTTTGGTCGATCTTGAGCTTTTCGATCGGAAAACGCTTGAGGTGATTGAGCGATGAGAACCCGACACCGAAGTCGTCCAGCGCCATATGAACGCCCAGGTCGCGCAGGGCGTTCATCGTCTCGATCATGCGCTCGACGTTTTCCATGATGCTGGACTCGGTCAGTTCCAGTTCCAGGTGGTGCGCAGGCAGACCCGCGCCCTGCAGTGCTGCGCGCACCTCGGCCACGAAGGTCGGACGCTGCAACTGCAGTGCCGAAACATTGACCGCCACGCAGAAATCATGGTGCCCGTCGTCCAGCCACTGCCGCGCCTGTGCGCAGGCGTGTTCCAGCACCCAACGCCCGACATCGGCGATCAGACCCAGTTCTTCTGCCACCCGGATGAAGCGCCCCGGCGGCAGGAATCCCAGCTCCGGACTCTGCCAGCGCACCAGCGCTTCCAGACCGATGACCTGGCCATTGTGCGCGCTGACCTGCGGCTGGTAGTGCAACAGCAGCTCGCCTTTGCGCGCGGCATCGCGCAGGTGGCTGCCCAACGACAGGCGGTCGGCCAGTTCCTGCACCTGCTCGTTGGAGAATCGCGCTACTGCATTGCGGCCGTTGCGCTTGGCGCGCGTCATCGCCGCTTCCGACTGGTTGAGCAATTCACTCGCACTGCTCGCATTGTCGGGAAACGCGCTGATTCCGACGCTGGCGGTCAGATACACCGAATACGGCGGTGCGGCAACCGGCTGTTCGACCGCGTCGCGGATGCGGTCGGCCAGCACGGTGCCATCGCGGTCGTCGGTAGCGGGCATGTACACCACCACGAACTCGTCGCCGGCGATCCGCGAAACGCGGCCGTCCTCGCCGACGACCGCGCGGATGCGTTGGGCGACCGCGCGCAGCGCCTCGTCGCCGACCGCATGGCCCATGCTTTCGTTGACGCTGTGGAAACGGTCGATGTCGACGTACAGCATCAGCACGCGGCTACCGGTGCGTCCGGCATCGGCGACCGCGGCGCGGGTGAACTCCTCGACGGCGATGTAGCGCGGCAGGCCGGTAACGTTGTCGTGGGTCGCCATGTACGAGATCTCGGCTTCGTGACGCCGACGCTCGGTGATATCGACCTGGATGCCGACATAGTGGGTGATCTCGCCGCGCTCGTTACGCACTGGCGCCAGATTCAGGTGATTCCAGAACAGGGCGCCGTCCTTGCGGTAATTGCGCAGCACGACATCGGCACCGCGACCTTCCGCGATTGCGGCGCGGATCTCGCGCACTTCCGTCTGCTCGGTGTCGCTGCCCTGCAGGATCCGGCAATTACGCCCCAGCATGTCGTCGAACGAGTATCCGGTCATGCGCTCGAAAGCGGCATTGATATACACCGCGGGCATATCGGGGCTGCGCGCGTCGGCGATCAACACACCGTTGGTGGTCGACTCCATCGCGCGCTCGAGCACGCGCAGTTTTTCTTCGTTGCGGTGGCGTTCGGTGACATCGCGCAGCGAAACCAGCTTGGCCAGCTGGTCGTCCCACACCGTTTCGCTGACGCGCGACTCGATGGCGTGGGCGTGTCCGCGGGTGCTCGGAACCTGCGCTTCCGAGAACTCCGTTTCCAGGACTTCGGGCAGCGGGAAGGACTTTCCGATCAATACCTCTGGTGCCGCATCGAACAGCAACCCGGCCGCAGGGTTGGCGAACACCATCCTGCCGTCGGTTGCCACCACCAGCAGGGCGTCGACGGAATCGGTGAGCACATTGCGCAGGCGCTGTTCGCGCTCGCGGATCGCATTCTCCACCCGCAGCCGCTCGGTCACGTCCAGACCCAGGACCAGCCGCGCCTCGCGGCCGTTCCAGATCATGCCATGCGAGGTCACCTCGACGTCGATGATGCTGCCGTCGCGCTTGAGGTGGCGCCACAAGCCGGCCTTGATCAATCCCCGCGGACGACGGATGCGGTAGGCTTCGAAGCTCTCCAACTCGTCGGACGGTCGGATGTCCCTGGCGGTCATCCGCGACAGCTCGTCGCGGCTGTAACCGTAGTGATCGATCATCGCCTCATTGACCGCAAGGAAACCGAGCGTTTCGATGTCGTAGACCCAAAGCGGCAACGGACTGCGATCGAACAGCACCCGATAGCGCGCCTCGCCGTCTTCGACTGCCTGGTAGGCACACGCGCGGTCCAGTGCATAGCGGATCGAACGCGAAAGACGCTCCGGCTCGAGGTCGCGCTTGACCAGGTAGTCGGCGGCACCGGCGCTGAGCGCTGCCGCATCGACCGCTGGATTGCCCTGCCCGGTCATCAGTATCATCGGCGCGCGATTGCCCTCGGCGACACAAACCCTGATCAGGTCGATGCCGCTGTGCGCGCCAAGCAGGAAATCCACCAGGTACACGTCAGCATGACCCGCATGCACCGTGCGCAGCCCATCGGCGTAGGTCGGCGCCCAGGTCACGGCAAAGGGAACCTCGGCAATCCGATCGAGTGCCTCGGCGACCAGGATGTAGTCGTCCTCGTCGTCGTCGATCACCACAACACGAATCGGGTCGGCGCTCATTCCGGTTCCCGCGCCGGCAACGGACCAAGCCACTGGGCCACGCGACGCACCACCCCAACCAACTCGTCGAAGCGCGTCGGCTTAGTGGCAAAATCGCAGGCCTTGAGCTGGATGATGCGGGCGCGATCCTCGTGCGCGCGCGAAGTGGTCAACACCATCACTGGCAGGTCGCTAAGCAGCGGGTCGGCGCGCATTTCAGCCAGCGCTTCGCGGCCATCCTTGCGCGGCATGTTCAGATCCAGAAGTACTACCCGCGGAAACGGGTACAGCGCGCGGTCGGCGTACTGGCGCTCGCCGCGCAGGTATGCCAGCAGTTGTTCGCCATCGCCGACGAACTGCAAATTGCACTCGACCTGGGAGACGCGAAATGCCTCTTCCGCGAGCAAACGGTCGTCCGCATCGTCCTCGGCGATCAGTACCGTGTGGAGCGGTTTCGCAAGCATTTGCATCGGGTAACTCTCGGTGGCCATGCTCATCCCGCACCATTCGCCAGTATCTGGTCGTGCTCGCGCGGCTTGTGAACCGCCTGCGACTGTTCCGACGGAAGGTCGACAGTGAACGTCGCGCCACGGCGCGTACTGCCGCTCGCGCGCACGACGCCAGCGTGACGCTCCACGATCTTGCGCACGATGGCAAGTCCCATCCCGGTGCCTTCATACTCGCTGCGGCCATGCAGCCGATGAAAGGGTGCGAAAATGCGCTCGGCGTGGTCGGCTTCAAAGCCGATCCCGTTGTCGACGACCTGTAGGCGCCAACCGTCCCGGCGCCCCGCTGCGCCAGTGTCCATCTCGATCGGTAGCGCACTCACCTCGACCCGCGGCGTCCGGCCAGGCATGGCGAACTTCAAGGCGTTGCCGAGCAGATTCTGCAAAAGTTGACGCATCTGGGTCGGATCGGCTTGCAGACTCGGCATGCTGCCCACCACGATTTCACCGCCACTGCTCTCCAGGCGCGCCTCCAGATCTCCGATCACCTCGCGCAGGACCCGGGCGAGGTCGACTACACGGAACGATTCGCCGCGGGTACTTACGCGCGAATAAGCCAACAGATCGTCGATCAGCGTTTGCATCCGGCGCGATGCCGCGTCCATGCGCTGCAGATAGTCTATACCCTGGGCATCGAGTCGATCCGCATAGCGCGCGATCACGCGGTCGCTGAACGCCTGCACCTTGCGCAACGGCTCTTGCAGGTCGTGCGAGGCGACGAAGGCGAAGTCCTGCAGCTCGGAATTGCGCCGTTCGAGCTCGTGCATCGCTCGGCGTAGCTCCGCTGCCAGGCGCTTGTGTTCGGTCACATCGCGCGCGGCACAGTAGTAAAGATCGTCGGGCCCTGGCGCGGCGTTCCACTCCAGCCAACGCCAATCGCCATCGATGGTCCGGCAACGCAACTCGACCATATCAAGCCGGCCGCCAACGCCGAGGATGCGCATCTGGTCGCGCGCCAGATCGAGGTCGTCGGGGTGCACGTAGTCGATCAGACGCTCGCCGACCAGCGAAGCGACGGGATAGCCAAGCACCCGCGTCAGCGCCTCGTTGACCTGCCGGAAGCGGCCGCTGCGGTCGGCTACCGCAAAAATCTCCAGCGACAAGGCATAGAACTGGTCGCGCTCGTGCATCGAGGCCATCGCAGAGCGCTGTTCGGTCACGTCCAGGGTCAGGGATACGCAGTCGACCATGGCACCAAAGCTGTCGCGCACCACGGTTACGCGTGCATCCAGCCAGACCCAACGGCCGTCGGCAGCCCGAAAGCGGAACACGACCTCGATCTCGCGCGCACCGGCGGCGATCGCCGAACGGGTGTGCTGCAGCACGCGGCCATGATCGTCGGGGTGGATCAGCGCATCGAGCAGAACCCGCCCGCTGGTGAAGTCTTCCTCGGTATAGCCCCACTGAATGACATTGCTGGAAACCAGCTGGGTCGGAATGTCTTTTGCCGGATCGAAACGCCACAGCACCGCGGGGCTCAGCGCGATTACCCGATGCAGCTGACGCTCGTTGTCGCGCGCCACGCGCTCCTGGGTGATGTCGAAACTCAGGGCGAGACAGAAGTCGAGGCTTCCGTCTGTTGCATAGACGACCTGCACATGATCTGTGACCCACACCCACCGACCATCGGCCGTACGTAACCGGAACTCGCGCACGATCGTGCCGGCGCCAGCCTCAATGCGGCGCATGCTTTCGCTGAGGATCGCATCGCGGTCGTCGGGATGCACCAGGTCGGTAAATCGCAGGCGCCCGCTAGTGAAGTCGGCGGGGCGATAGCCCCAGCGCGACACGTTGGCGGTCACCAGTTGAGTCGACGGCGTCGCGTATGGATTAAAGCGCCACAGTACCGCCGGCCCGGTCTCGATTGCGCCGAGCAGCCGCCGCTCTTCCTCGCGCGCACGCTGGGCTTCGGTGATATCTAGCGTGATGCCTTGCAGATACAGCGCATTGCCGTCGGGATCGCGCACGATCGTGGTGCGTTCGTCGATCCACAGCCAGCGGCCGTCGGCGGCCCGCACCCGGTAGGTCGCGCGAACGCGATCGACCGCAGGATCGGCGGCCGCAACGGTGGTTGCCAGCGCGCGTTCGATATCCTGCGGGTGCACCAGATCGTCGAACGCCATCCGGCCGCTGGTGAAATCGCCGGGGTTGTAACCCCATTGGCGGACGTTGTCGGACACCAGCTGCAGGCTCGAACCCGGATCCGGCGACCAGCGCCACATCACCGCCGGGCTGTCCTCGATGATGCGCATCAGCAGGCGTTCCTGCTCCTGCGCACGCCGCTCCTCGGTGATGTCGCGGCCGGAGATCACGATCCCGCTGGCGTCGGTGCGCAGTGCGTTCCACAGGATCATGCGCACGCTCGCATCCTTGCAAACGTAGCGAAGCGCAACCGTGTCGACGGCCCCGGCCTCATCGAGGGTGCGGCGTGCAGCGGCGGCGAAATCGCGGTCGTCGGGGAGGATGAAATCGACCATCGGACGCGCCAGCATTTCCTCGACGCTGTAACCGAGCAGCGAAGTGAAGGCGCGGTTGACCTGCGAAAAATAGCCGTTGCCCGAGCTGATGGCGAACAGATCAGGCGACATCTCGAAGAATTGATCGCGTTCGAGCATGGCCTGGCGCCCCTGCTCGCGCGCCGTCACGTCGAGCGTTACGCCTTGCCAATAGCTCACCCGCCCATCGACGTGGCGCACGATCGCTGTTCGCTCATCGACCCATACCCAGGCGCCGTCGGCACGGCGGATCCGGTACACGTGCTCGAAGTGATCGCTGCCGTTTTCTTCGGTCGCGCCGAGCGCAACCAGCAATGCCGGCATGTCCTCGGGGTGTATCAGGTCGGCGTACACGAGTCGCCGCGCGGAGAAATCCTCCGGGGCATAGCCCCACTGCGCCACGTTGTCGGTAACGAAACCGACTGGCCAACCTGCTTCGGGCAGCCAGCGCCACAGCACTGCGGGCGAGCCTTCGAGGACGCGTCGCATCAGGGCTTCGGACTCCGCGGCCTGCACCTGTGCCGTCACATCGCGCGCGCTGGCGAAGATGCTTCCTTGTTCGGAGCGAAGGGCATTCCATTGCAGCCAGCGTGCGCTGCCATCAGCGCACCGATAGCGATTGGTGAAGGCGTTGACGGTGCCGCCTGCCGCCAGGTTGTGTATCGCAGCCAGCGAGGCGTCGATGTCATCCTCGACGATGAAATCGAGCACGCGGCCGCCCAACATCTGCTCGCGGGTGTAGCCGAGCATGCGTGGAAAGGCATCGTTGACCTGAGTGAACTTGCCGACCGCGTCGCTGATCGCGAAGGCCAGCGGCGACAGCGAGAAGAAGCGGTCGCGTTCGAGCAGACGCGCTTCGGTCGCGCGCTGTTCGGTGACGTCGCGTGCCACGCCATACACGCCGACGATCGCGCCATCGACCACGATCGGCAGGTTGGTGACATCGACTTGGCGCCGTTGCCCATCGACGCGCACGCCAATAGTGCTGTAGCGCGTCGGCTCGCCTTCGCGTGCGCGCTCAAAGTGCCTTCTGACCTCGGCACGACAGTGCTCGTCGATCAGTCCATCATAGGGTTGGCCGA
>JBBSDI010000136.1:0-8976 GCA_038249585.1 Lysobacterales bacterium
CGAAGAAGCTCGACGAGGAAGTCGCGCGTCTGCATCTGGAGAAGATCGGCGTGAAGCTCACGCAGCTGACCGCCGAACAGGCCGAGTACCTCGGCGTGGCGGTGGAAGGGCCGTACAAGCCGGAGCACTATCGCTACTGAGCTGTCGCTTCAAAGTTGAAATCGGAAACGCCGCGCACTGCGCGGCGTTTTCGTTCGTGCTGGGGCCTTGCGACGAAACGAGCAAGGCTTGCGGTGCTTTGGATCGACGTAGTCGCGCAGCTGCGGCGAATCGTGCAGCGTGCGCGACGAAAGACAAAAGACCGGGCAAGCCTCATCCCTGGTCGTTGGCTAGCAACTACACACGCGCCCCGTGCGCAATCGCGGGGCCAAGGAGACCCCTCCCCGTGGAGAGAGGGGCCGAACAACACGCGTCAATCCCGCTAATGCAACCGCGATTCCGCGCTACAGCGGCTCAAAGCCATTGCCGAAAACCGCATCGCCGAGCGGTTCCAGTGCGCGCGCCGGCAGCACCCCGCCGCGCAATACGAATGTGCCGCCGGCAGGCAACACGTCCACATCCGCCACGTTCCAGCCGATCACGGCGTCGAGCGCGAACGCGCCGCCAGTGGACGTTGCCGTGCCGCTGATGACCTGCCCGCTACCGCCGGTGAGCGGATCGCCGGCCAACGCTGCGGCGCTGTCGATCGGCGGTAGCCAACCCGTCGAATCGCCACTGAGGACTGGACCGGCGAGCAGCAGCGCGATGGCGGCGACGCCAGCGGCTGCCGCACGTGACCGGCTCACTGGCAGCTCCGCGAACCGCACTTGACGGCCCGCACCTGGCGCGACAGCAGGTCCTGATAGACGATCAGCGGAAGTCCATCGCGACCGAGCACCATGCGCGCATCCCAGCCCGTATCTTCGCTACCTGCGTTGTCATCGAGGGTGGTGATGATCGCGTTCTCGCCGCAGGTTGCAGTACGGCACTTGGCGAACTTGAGCGCCCCCTGCGGGTCATCGAGGTAGGCGATCACTGGCAGGTTGTCGGCGGGCACTGCGATGCTGGAGAAGCCACCTACGCCGACTGTTGAATCCACGTTTCGCACCGCGGAGATGGCGGTGCACGCGGAGTTCGCGCACTTGACGAAGCGCAGCAACTGACTGTCGACAGTCCCGTCATGATGGCTGATCACCGGATTGCCGTCGGCTGGGATGGCGATCGACGTGTAATAGCCCCTATCGCGGCCGCCGGCCCCGTCCGCAAAATTGATGCTTGGGGCGGAGCAGAAGCTGGTTTCCTGGCCGCTGGAGAATGTGGGAGGCCCGCACTTGGCCACCTTCAGGCGACCGCTCGAACCGCTCTCCCGATAGGCGACGACCGGGCGGTTGTCCGCCCCGACTGCAATCGAGACGAAGCCGCCCACGTCGCCGACGCTGTCTACCAGTTGCGGACCCAGAACGCCGACGCCGGTGCCGCTGCAATCGCTGCCATTGCAACCGAGGACATACAGGTCTCTGGCTTCACCGCCTTCCCGGTAGGCGAGCCACACGCGGCCGTTCGGCGCGATGGTCATCGCCGGGCTCTGGTCTGCGGTGACGGTGCCGGGAACGGTGACCTCCGAAGCAGTCCCGCTGCATGCTGCGTTTGCGCAAGTCCTCACGCGCAATTGGCCGTCATAGAAGGCCACCAACGGGCGGCCATCGCCGCGAACCACCAGTGCTGTATGGACCGATGTGTCGGAATACACCAGATTATCCGACGCGATCACGGTGCACGCCGCGTTGGCGCACCGCGCAACGCGGATTCCTCCCTGGGGCATTGACAAGCTGAATACTCGGTACGCGACGACCGGCAGTCCGTCGGGGCCGATCGCCACCGAGGGTTGCGCAGTCTCGGTTCCAACCGGCCCGACTCCAATCACCGACACGCGCGGCACCCCCGGTACTGGCTCGCACAGCGTAGTCCCATCTGCATTGACGCCACGGAAGTACTCGCCAACCGGGCAGGTGCCGCCGATCCGCCGCTGTACCTGCCCATCGTTGATCTGCGCGGCACCGACCGCGCCCGGCGCGATCTGGGCGAACCCCACCGCACCACCGGCGATCTGCGCCGTGCCCACCGCGCCGTTGGCGATCATCATCTGGCTGATGCCGCCATTGGCGATCGCGATGGTGCCGGTCGCGGTGATGGTGCCACCACTCAGGCCGGCACCGGCGGTGATCGATACCACCCCGGTGTTGTCGACGCCATCGGCAAAGCCTGCAGGCACGCCGCTGAGGCCGGACCATGGCGCCGTGCTCGCGGCGTTGGCTCGCAGGGCTTCGGGCACGCTGCGGATCAGCTGGCGCGGCGTGAGCACGGTATAGGCGCCGGTCGCAGCGCCGGGGCGTGCGCGCACTTCCAGGAATCGCTCTTCGCCGAGGAAGTTCGATGCCGCGAAGTTGAGCGCCAGCGCAAAGTCGCCGCCCTGCACCGGTACATCGTTGAAATCCGGCACACAGTTGAGCGGCGCGCCGCCGGCGGCGGCGTCGTAAACGCACACCTGGAAATCGTACAAGCCACTGGCCGGCTGGCTGCTGTCGCGCAGAAAGCCCTGATAGCTGAACGCTGGGCCCAAGGGCGCAGCAAGTGCCGCAAGCGGCAGTGCAGCCAAGGCTGCGAAGAGGGTTGAGCGAAACATGGAGGATCCCCGATCGATGCGGTCGGTTGACCGCATTATCCGATACGCAGTTACGTGGTGAAAACCGGACCGGGCGAGGGAATCTGGTTGGGATTTGGTTCGCGCGAGAGGAGCAGCTGAGCGGGTGCTTGCGGATGCTTGCGAAGTCCTGATGCCAATCCGGTCGCTATGCTGTGCGTGACCCCCACCCCAATCGTGCCCCGTTAAGGGAAGGGGTAGAGGCTGCGGCGTACTTGCGGAGTCGCTCTATGCTGGGCGCGCCAGCGCCAGGGCTACATTCGCAAGCCCAGCTCGCGGGCGAGCTGCTCGGCTTCTACGCGGTTGACCTGTTTGGGGCCGACATTTTCGCGCAGCGGTGGCAGTACCGTGGCGAGCAGGCGGCGGGCGTTCGCGGGATCGCCTTGGCGGGCGGCGAGGGTGGCGAGCGAGAGGTCGACGAAGGCTAGGTCGAAGGCGCTGGCGTCGGTATTGACGAGGATCTCGCGTGCTGCGGTCAATTCGCTCCGTGCCAGCGCGTAGTCGCCGCGTTCGATTGCGAGGTGGCCGCGTTGGCGCTTGAGGAAAGCGATCACGGGATGCGCTTCGCCCAGCGCTGTCGTGAGGGCCGGCATCGATTCATCGAACAGGGCGCCCGCGGCGTCGAGCCGGCCGGCCAGACGCTCGGCACTGCCTTGGCGAAAAGTCTCCATCGCGTAGTCGAATGCGCGCGGCTCGCCAGCGGCCTTGTGCTGGGCGCGCACTTTTTCGAACAGTGCCCGCGACTCGGCGTGGCGACCGGCAAACGACAGCGCACGCGCGAGATTGCCCTCGACCTTGCGCAGGTGGGCCGACTCGGTAGTCGATGACGCGGCCAACAGCTCCAGCGCACGCGCCGCGTTGGCGACGGCCTGTTCGTACTCGCCGACGTTCTCCTGCAGCGAGGCTAGGTTGGCAAGAACGACCGCCGAGGCAGAAGCCTCGCTGGCGCCCAGCTGGCGCTCTATCGCACGCGACTGCTGCAGCGCATCGAGCGCCTCGCGATAGCGGCCAGCGGCGCTAAGCATTACCGACAGATCGTTGAGAAAGTCCGCGGTCGACTGGTTGTCGCTTCCGACCAGACGCTCAATGCGTTCGAGACCCGTGCGAAACAATACCTCGGCATCGCGATAGCGACCAAGTTCGCCCAGGATGGCGGCGCGCACGCGCATGACCTTGATAGTCCTTGGATGCAACTCTGGCAGCTCGCGTTCGACGTCAATCAGCAAGGCGGCCGTTTCCTGCTCGGCCGCCGCAAGGTCGCCGCTAGCTCGCAGCGCATCGGCGAGCACCATGCGTGCACCGAAGACCGTGTTCGGCGGGGTGGACGGCAGGTTCCGTGCGAGGGCCAGTACCTCGCGCTGACGTGCGATGGTTTCCGCCATGTCGCCCCTCAAATAGGCCGCTTGCGCACGACTGTTGGCTGCACGAAGAATCATTTCGGGGTCACTGCCAGCCCACTGCTCGAACAACTCGGCGGCACGCACGGTCGCTGACTGCGCGACGCCATCGGGTGCAATTGCGAGCAGTGCGTCGGATAGCACATCCACAGCGCCGGCGAGCCACAGACCCTCGCTGCGATCCACCGGCTCGAAGCCGTCGGTGGCGCTACGCAGCAGTTCGCTCGCCCGCCGCGGCTCGCCCAGGTCGGAGTAGATCTGACCCAGTGCCGCCTGCAGCGTGCGGCGCACCAGCGGATCGTCGCCGACTTCGGTATCGAGCCTGGCGCGCGCGTCGTCGACCAGCATCCGTGGTGTCACCGTACGGCCCAGGGTGGACTCGGGGCTGGCGCCTTGAAACACACCGATGACGAAGCGCAGCGTGCGGTTGGCATTGTCCGCGCTGCGCTGCGCTGCGGCGGAACTGGTTTGTGCCGCCAGCTCGGCAGCGACCGCACGCTCGCGTTCGGCATCCAGACGCCAGATGAAAAGTCCCAACGCCACTGTGGCAGCCAATGCAAGGCCGCTGGCCAGGCGATGGCGAAAGACGAACTTTCGCGCGCGGTACCACGCGGTATCGCGTGCTGCGCGCAATGGGCGGTGGTCGCGATAGCGGCGCAGATCGTCGCGCAGCGCTTCGACCGAGGCATAGCGCTGCGCAGGATCTTCGGCGCTGGCCTTGGTGATCGCGCCGCGCAGGTCGGCGTCGGGCGCCAGCGCCTCGAAGCCATCTGGTAAACCCTGTGCTGCAGCGTGCTCGGAGCGATCACCGGTCAGCAGCTCGCGCAGCATGATGCCGAGGCTGAACACATCGGTGACCGTGGTGACCGCGGCGCCACGGCGCTGCTCGGGGCTGGCATAGCCCGGGGTCCAGACGCGGGTCGAGGTGTCTCGCCCACCGGTGTCGGCGCCCAGATCGACCAGCTTGGCCACGCCGAAGTCGAGCAGGCGCGGCTCGCCGTCGGCGCGCACCAGCACGTTGCGCGGCTTCAGGTCACGGTGCACGACGAGCCGCTGATGCGCGTGCTGCACGGCCGCGGCAATGCGGTCGAACAGCTGCAGGCGCGCGTCGAGGTCCAGGCGCTGCTGCGCGACATGATCGAGCAGTTCGCGGCCTTCGACGTATTCCATCGCCACCCACGGCTGGCCGTCGTGTGTTTCGCCGCCGTCGAGCAGGCGCGCGATGTTCGGATGATCGAGACCGGCGAGGATCTGGCGCTCCTGGCGCAGCCGCCGACGCCCATCCTCGGTGGCGAAACCGCGGATCAGCTTGATCGCCGCCTGCTGGGTGAACTGCTCGTCGGCGCGCTCGGCGAGGAACACCGTGCCCATGCCACCGGAGCCGATCTCGCGCACGATGCGCCATGCGCCAAGGCGCTGGCCGGTATGCGGCAGTGGCGCACCGGCAGCGGCGGCGATCGCGGCGGCGATCGGGTCGTGGTCGCTGGATTCGGCCGCGAACAGGCGCCGCAATCGCGCCGCCAGTTGCGGTTCGAGTGCACCGAGCGCGGCCTCGCGCGCGGCAGGCTTAAGATCGGCGAGGCGCTCGAAGTGTTCGGCCAGCGCGGCGGGATCGGCGGTCGACATCATGGGCTCCGCGGGTGGGGTGAAGCAGGACACAGGGGATTGCCGCGCGGCTGCATGCCGTCGACGCTGCGTCGATGGTCATCGACACCATCGATCTTCTGTTTACGCAAGATGGCGGCGAATCCTTGCACCGGGTTCAACGTGCTCAGGATTGCAGCTGGTCCTTGAGCCACGCGCGACCAAAGCGCAGGTCACGGTCGACGGTGCCGACGGAGATGGCGAGCGACTCGGCGATCTCCTCGCGCGAGAAGCCGCCGAAGTAGGTCATCTCCACCACCTGCGCGCGGCGCCCGTCGCTGGCGGCGAGCGCTTCCAGCGCCTCGTTGACCCGCAGCAGCTGCGAATCATCGCCGCCGGCGGTGCGCTCGGCCTCGCCGAGGGTGACCGGCTCGACGCCGTTGCCGCGCTTGGCGGCCAGCCGCCGGCGCGCGTGATCGACCAGCACCTGGCGGGTGGCCTGCGCGATCACATGGAAGAAATGCCGCCGGTCGGCCCAGTCGGCATCGGCATCGAGCAATCGCAGCAGGGACTCGTGCGCCAATTCGGTCGGTGACAGGGTCGCCGCCCCCTGCGCGCGGATCGACTGCGCGGCGATCGCGCGCACGCGGTCGTAGACGCGCGCCATCAAGCGTTCGCGCGCGCCCAGATCGCCGCCCTGCCACGCGCGGATCAGGCGCGTGAGCTCCTGTGGCGTATCCGTGCCCGCCGCCGCCGTCATGGCACGCTTCCCACGCTCCACCCCCGCGCCTTGTGGTTTCCGGACACTGACGCCAAGCCTGCGGCGACCGTCCGTCTGCAGCGAGCGTACATGCCGCGTAAATCAGTTGAAAGGCGGGGTGGCGCAAGCCTTGACCCGTCGTTTTACCGGAGCGCGCGCCCGTGGTTGGGGTAGGACGGGGCCTACCACGGCTCCGCGCGGGCCTGCCGTAGTCGCGCACGAACCGCGCGGCCCGGTGCGAATGCACGCGCAATCACTCCCCCTGCACCATCCGGTTACGGCCCTCGGACTTGGCGCGGTACAGCGCGCGGTCGGCCGCACGGAACAGATCTTCGCTGCTGCGGTGCTGGATCGGATCGAAGCTGGCCACGCCGACGCTCGCAGTGATCGGGATCTGGGTGGAGCCGGCTTCGAAGGGGCGGGCCGCGAGTTCGGCGCGCAGGGCCTCGGCCAGTTGCGCGGCCGCGCTGCCGGACTCGGACAACAGCACGCCGAACTCCTCGCCGCCCAAGCGGGCGACCACCGATGCGGCGGCGAATTCATCGCGCAGGCGCAGCGCCACTTCGCGCAGGCAGGCGTCGCCTGTGGCGTGGCCGTAGCGGTCGTTGACTGCCTTGAAGTAGTCGATGTCGGCAATCACCAGACTCAGCGGATTGCCGCCGCGCGCCAGTTCGAACTCCTGTTCCAGCACGTCGGCGAAGTGGCGCCGATTCGCCAGTCCGGTCAGCGCGTCGGTACGCGCCAGCGCCTCGTAGCGGTCGCGTTCGACGCGCAGCGCCACGTCGAGGTCGAGACGACCCTGGTACTCGCGATGACTGCGCACGATCACGGCGAGCAGGTACGCCATGTGTGCGCTCATTGCCGTAGCTACGGGCACCATGCCGGGCAAGGTCCACACCACCGCCAGCGGCGGCAGGTAGATCACGGCCGTGCCGAGCGTACCCAGTTTCAGATCGACCGCGTAGATCTGCGCAAACGCGGTCGCCAAAGCCACGGTCGAGACCAGGTTGACGAGGTCGGTGGCGAGGAAGCTCGGATCCAGCAGCGCCCAGACCGACACCGCCCCCCACGATGCGCAGTTGAACAACAGCAGCGTCCACAGTGCACGCAGATGCGCGGCGGCTTTGCCAGGCTCGGTGCGTGCGCGTTGGCGCAGCCAGAAACGCAGCGCAGCACCGGCGCCGAACATCGCCACCAGCACTACCGACAGCAATGGCCAGGTACCGAACGCGCCGCCGTAGCCGCCGACCAGCAACCATGCGATCAGATAGAACACGCCGCCGAGCAGTGACCGCTCGTGCAGGTCCAGCGAGACCTGCTGCAGGCGCAGGGCGTGTGCTGGGTCGGGGTCGGTCGGTTGCATCGGGTACACGGTACGCGCATCGCGGTACCGCTGGCCAGCATCGCCCATCGAGCCCATCCATCGCTATATCGCGAAGCAAGGATATACTGCGCGCAGACCACCGCCTGGACCGGCCCGCATGCGCGTTTCGTTCGAGTTTTTCCCGCCCAAGACCGACGAGCAGCGCGCCCAGCTGGACAAGGCCGCCGCGCGGTTCAAGGCGCATGCGCCCGAGTACGTGTCGGTAACCTTCGGCGCGGGCGGCTCGACCCTGTCATACACGCCAGAGACCGTTCAGCGCTTGCGCGACACCCATGGTCTGGACGCAGCACCGCACGTGTCGTGCATGGGCGGCACCCGCGAGGAGTTGCGCGAACTGCTCGCGCGCTACCGCGCGCTGGGCTGCCGGCGCATCGTGGCGCTGCGCGGCGACCTGCCCTCGGGCATGGGCGGCTTCGGCGACTTCCGTTTCGCGGCAGACCTGGTCGCGTTCATCCGTGCCGAGCACGGCGACTGGTTCCACATCGAGGTCGGCTGCTACCCGGAAGTGCATCCGCAGGCCGAGGACGCGCTGGCGGACCTGCGCCATTTCAAGGCCAAGATCGAGGCCGGCGCGAATGGCGCGATCACCCAGTACTTCTACAACGCCGACGCCTACTTCCGCTTCGTCGACGATGCGCGCGCAATGGGCGTCGCGGTGCCGATCATTCCTGGCGTGATGCCGATCGCCAACTTCACCCAGCTGCGGCGATTCTCCGAAGCCTGCGGTGCGGAGATTCCGCGCTGGGTGGTCAAACGCATGGCCGCGCACGGCGACGATGCGGGTGCGGTGCGCGATTTCGCCACCGACCTGGTCGCGGGGCTGTGTCGTCGACTGCGCGATGGAGGTGCTACCGCACTGCATTTTTACACCTTGAACCTCGCCAAGCCCACGCTGTCGGTACTTGAACGTATGCGCTGATTGCGACCGGCGTGCGATCGCCGGCATGCCGGCTCCCACAGATTGCATGGGTGGGAGCTGCCATGGCAGCGACCGGGGTCGCGGCTGAAGCGGAGGGTGCAATCGCCGGCATGCCGGCTCCCACAGGGTGCCGTCGCCGGCATGCCGGCTCCCACAGATTGCATGGCTGGCGAGGGCAGCAGTTGTGGGAGCTGCCATGGCAGCGACTGGGGTCGCGGCAGTAGCGGAGGGTGCAATCGCCGGCATGCCGGC
>JBBSDI010000137.1:0-8956 GCA_038249585.1 Lysobacterales bacterium
AACATCAGGCTGCGGATCTTCATGCGACTCTCCTTCCGTGAATGCGGACTGTAGGCCAACTCGGCCGCCGGCCGCATAGGCCATCGGTCGTGGTTGGGTGCCGGTCGAGCAGCTTGCGGTTCGCTGCCGTGTGCAAGGCGGCACGTCCAGGCGGTCTTGCTGCGACCGCAACGTGGCGTTGCGGCGCAACCATGCCGCTGCGCGACGGACCCGGGTGGAAGCAGACACCTTTGTACGCTGGCGTACTGTGTCGACGGCACATTGCGCGCACTGTGGCGACATGCTCATTGTCCGTGGTGCCGCGCCATGAAAATCGTCGAGGGTCTGCTGTGGATCGCCGGTGTGGTGCTGCTGCTGGGGTACTTCAGCGGCAGCGCATGGGGCGAGCACGAGCGGCTGCGCGGGGTCGAGGCTTTCACGCTCGCGCGCGACATCGACGCACACACGACGCGGGTTGCCTCGGCACTGGATTCGGCGCAGGACACGGCTGCAGACCACACCGCTGCGATTCATCCGATCACCACCCGTGCACGGCTGCAACCGGCGCGATCCGCCGACCTGCCGATCGCGGTATTGCGCATTCCGCGCATCGCGCTGGAGGTGCCGATCCGTCAAGGCACGCAGGATCCCGTGCTGTCGCGCGGTGCGGGTCTGGTCGAAGGCAGCCCCCTGCCCGGCAGCCCCGGCAACGTGGCCATCGCGGCCCATCGCGACAGCTTCTTCCGCGGCCTGCGTGACGTCGCGGTTGGCGACCTCGTCGAGCTCGATGCGCTGGATCGCACGCTGGTTTACCGCATCACAGCCCTGGCGGTCGTCGAGCCCGGCGATGTGCACGTGCTCGACGAGATCGGCGAGCCCGCTTTGACCCTTGTCACCTGTTACCCGTTCCAGTTCGTGGGTAGTGCGCCGCAACGATTCATCGTGCGCGCCCTGGCCCTCGGTCCCCCCACCAGCACCTGAAGGAATACATCATGAAATCGATCAACACCACGCGACTCACCATGACCCTGCTCGCACTCGGCCTGTCGGCCGGTGCGCTCGCCCAACAGCCGACCTCGGACAACTTTCCGGCAGCGCGCGATCGCCCGGCAACCTGCGAAGATTTCAAATGGAGCGACCAGATGCTGCAGGAGTATCCGCGCGTCGCGAATGCCTGCCAGGAAGTCGTTACCGTAGACGGCCAGACCTTTGCACGGTTCAACGCGCAGTTCGTCCGCGTGGAGTCCGACGGGGTGGTCAACTTCACCGTACGCGATCGTAATGAGAGCTTCGTCGACGAGCTGACGATCCAGCCGGCCCAGGGGCAGATGGCATACATCAACGACCGCCCGACGGAGTTCCGCAACCTGCGCACTTCCGACGCGATCAATCTGTATGCGGCGGAAGGCGAGTACGGGTTTGCGACCCAGCCGCGTGGTCCGCGCGAGCAGCGCGCTCAGCTGCGCACGGTCGCAGCGCAGCCGATCGCGGCGACGCGAACACCGGCAGAACCGCTGTACGACAGGACGACGGCGGTTGCACAGGTCGATGAGCGGGCACCGCGCATGCTGCCGCAGACCGCCGGCAGTCTGCCGTGGGTAGCGCTGGCAGGCATGCTGTCGCTGCTCGGTGGCCTGGGTCTGGCGATCCAGCGCAAGCTGTAATCGGTCGCGAGACCGTTTCGATACGACACGGTCGTGGCCCGCCTCGGGCCCCGCCCCGCTTACGTGATCACATCGGGGCGCGCGCGCCCGGTGCACTGACGCAGGTCGATCAGCTGATCTGCGCTTGAGATCAGATCCGCGAGCGCGGCTTGGGTGTCATGCGCAAGCTGTGATCGATCGCCCTCGTAGCGTTCGATGTAGATGCGCAGCGTCGCCCCACTGGTGCCGGTGCCCGACAGCCGGAACACGATGCGTGCACCATCGTCGAAAACGATCCGCAGTCCCTGGTGCGCCGACACGCTGGCATCGACCGGATCGGTGTAACTGAAATCATCGGCCAGCACGATGCGGCGTGCAGCGAGCGAAGTACCGGGCAGGCTCGGCAGTTGCCGCGTGAGTGCCTGCATCAGCGCCTTGGCGATTGCCGCATCGAGACCTTCGTAATCGTGGCGCGTGTAGTAGTTGCGCCCATACTGTGCCCAATGCGCATCGGCGATCTGCTGCACGCTCTGGCGTCGTACCGCCAGGATCGACAGCCACAGCAGCACCGCCCAGATGCCATCCTTCTCGCGCACGTGGTCCGAGCCGGTGCCGGCACTTTCTTCGCCGCACAGGCTGATCCGCCCGGCATCGAGCAGGTTGCCGAAGAACTTCCAGCCGGTGGGTGTTTCGAAGCATGGGATGCCGAGTACGGCGGCGACCCGGTCTACCGCAGCGCTGGTCGGCATCGAGCGCGCGACGCCGACAATGCCCTTGGCATAGGCCGGTGCGAGGTGCGCGTTGGCCGCCAGCATCGCCAGCGAATCCGAGGGTGCGATGAAAATGCCGCGGCCGATGATCAGATTGCGATCGCCATCGCCATCCGACGCCGCGCCCAGATCGGGCGCATCCGCAGCCATCATCGTATCCAGCAGCTCCTTCGCATGGACCAGATTCGGATCGGGGTGGTGGCCACCGAAGTCGGGCAACGGCGTGCCGTTGCGCACGCTGCCGACCGGTGCACCCAGTTCGCGCTCGAACAAGGCGTGCGCATACGGGCCGGTGACCGCGTGCATGGCGTCGAAGGCGAGCCGAAAACCGCCGGCGAACAGCTCGCGCAGCAAACCGAAATCGAACAGCCCGCGCATCAGCTCCACATAGTCGGCGACCGGGTCGAATACGGATACCACGGTGTCGCCAACCCGATGATCCGCAATCCGGTCGATCGCGATCGGCGCTGCATCGACGATCAGGAACCGTTCGATCCGCTGCGAGCATGCGTAGATCGCATCGGTGATCCGCTCCGCTGCCGGGCCGCCGTTGGCGGCATTGAACTTGATCCCGAAATCGCCGTCGGGGCCGCCCGGATTGTGACTGGCCGACAGGATCAAGCCGCCGAAGGCCGCGCGCTTGCGGATCACGCACGAAGCCGCAGGGGTGGAAAGAATGCCGCCGGCGCCGACCAGGATCCGCGCAAAGCCATTGCCTGCGGCGATCCGGATCACGATCTGGATCGCCTCGGTATTGTAATAGCGGCCGTCGCCGCCGACGACCAGGGTGTGACTGGCGAAGCCTGCGGGCGGACGCACCGCGTCGAACACCGACTGCACGAAGTTGTGCAGGTAGTGGCCGCGCGAGAATTCGACCACGGTCTTGCGCAGGCCGCTGGTGCCCGGCTGCATGCCGGCGATCGGGGCGGTGCGAATCGACTGCACGGACATCGGATTTTCCGTCGGCGGTGCCATCAGCTGTGGCCGGCATCTCGTCGCGATGATGGCACGCCTTGACCGCAGCCGGGGCGGCATCACAGACTGGCGCGTCGACCCACTGGAGTGCATGCATGGCCGGAAAGACGTTGGAGCTGTTGACGGTGGCAGCCACGATCGCAGCCCCCCAGCATGGACCATGGCGGGTCGAATTGGCCGACCCCAGCCGTTCGGTGATGACCGACTTCAACGAGACCAGCGTGGTGCGCGTGCCGCCCACCCAGCAGGTCGATGAAGCGCTGGAGGCGATGCGTCATGCCGGCGTGCGCTCGGCCTTCGTGATCGACGATACCCGCGACGTGGTGCTGGGCATGATCACCGCCTACGACATCATGGGCGAAAAACCGATCCGCCACCTGCAGACGGTCGGTGGCGCGCGCGAGGACGTGCTGGTGTCCGACATCATGGACCCCGCCGACCGCTGGCAGGTCACGCATCTGGACGCGGTCGATCATGCGACCGTCGGGGTGCTGCTCGATACCTTCGCGACGCTCGGCCGCACCCACCTGCCGGTCGTCGAGGGCGCGGACGACACGCTGCGCCTGCGCGGTCTGTTCTCGGCGGCCAAGGTGCTGCGGCTGACGGAAGCTGCGCGCCGCAAGGCGCGCAAGTAGTCGCACGGCAGCCTCTGAACCGGATTCAGGGGCGCGCCGCGACGAGCCGGTGATACAGCGCGAGGTAGCGTCGCGCAGGAACATCCCACGAGAAGTCCTGCGCCATCGCGCGCTGCTGGATGCGCTGATGCAGCGCCGGCTCGCGCAGCACCGCGATCGCGCGCAGCAGCGCCTCGAGCAGGGCCTGCGCTGTTGCGGCATCGAAGCTGAAACCGGTTGCGGTGTCGGACGCGATGTTCGCTGCGTTGCTATCGACCACGCTGTCGGCGAGGCCGCCGACCCGCCGCACCACCGGCAGCGTGCCGTAGCGCAGGCCATACAGTTGGGTCAGCCCGCATGGCTCGAAGCGCGACGGCACCACGATGCAATCGCCGCCTGCCAGCAGCCGGTGCGCGCGTTCCTCGTGATAGCCGATGTGCACGCCGATGCAGCCCGGATGGGCCAGCGCGCATTCGCGAAACGCCTGTTCCAGCGCAGCATCGCCAGCGCCCAGCAGCAGCAGCTGCGCACCATGCGCAAGCAGCGCCGGGATCGTGGCCAGCAGCAGGTCGAGGCCCTTTTGCGAGGACAGCCGCGAGACCGCCACGAACAGGGGGGCGCCGGCATCGATCGCGACGCCGAACTCGGCCTGCAGTGCGGCCTTGCATGCGGCCTTGCCGGCGAGTGCCGTGGCGCTGTAGCGCGCGGCGATTGCCGCATCGGTGGCCGGGTTCCACACCTTGCCGTCGATGCCGTTCATGATCCCCTGCACCGGTTGCGCACGGGCGCGCAACACGCCGTCGACGCCGCAACCGAATTCCGGGGTCTCGATCTCGCGCGCATAGCGCGGACTGACCGTGGTCAGCGCATCGGCAAACACCAGCCCGGCCTTCAGGAACGACAACTGCCCGTGGAACTCCAGTGCGGTCGGCGACACGAACTGCTGGCCCAGCCCGAGCAGCGCGCTGTCGCGCAGCGGAAACAAACCCTGATAGGCGAGGTTGTGCACGCTGAACACCGAGCGCACCGCAGCACCAGGGTGGGCGTGCAAATAGGCGCAGCCCAGCGCCGCATGCCAGTCGTGGGCGTGCACGATATCCGGCGACCATGCGCCATCCAGCGCGCCGGCGCCAAGTTGTGCGGCGACCCAGCCGAGCAGGCCGAAGCGCTGCAGGTTGTCAGGCCACGCGCTGCCGTCGGCTGACTGGTAGGGGCCACCACCGCGCCGATACAACAGTGGTGCATCGATCACATAGGCCGGCACTTGAATGCCCGCCAGACGGCCATGCAGCAGCCGCACCCGCGCAGCACCGAAGCAACTGCCGAGGTCGATGCTGTGCGGCGCGGGTGCCAGCGCGTCGAGGATCGGGGGCAGGCCGGGCAGCAGCAGGCGCACGTCGGCACCGGCAGCGACCAATGCTGGCGGCAGTGCTGCCACCACGTCGGCCAGCCCGCCGGTCTTGACCTGCGGAAAGATCTCGGCGGCGACCTGCAGCACCTTCATGCCGGATCGATTCCCGGTTCGGCTGCGACCGCTGCGGCCAACATCGCGGCGGTCACCAGCGTGATGCCGTTCTCGCTGCGGTAGAAGCGCCGCGCGTCGACTTGGGCATCCTCGCCGATCACCATGCCGTCGGGAACATGGCAGGCGCGATCGACCACCGCCCGGGTCAGGCGCGCGCCGCGGCCAACCGTGACGTTGGGCAGCAGCACGCTCCAGTTGACCTGCGAATAGGAATGCACGCGCACCTGCGAGAACAGCACGCTGCGGAACACCGCACCCGATACGATGCAGCCACCCGACACCAGCGACTCGATCGCCAGCCCGCGGCGGTCGTCCTGGTTGTGCACGAACTTCGCCGGCGGCAGTTGCGGCTGCCAGGTCGAGATCGGCCACTGCCGGTCGTAGAGGTTGAGCAGGGGATCGGTGGCGGTCAGATCGATGTTGGCGTCCCAGTACGCGTCGATGGTGCCGACGTCGCGCCAGTACGGCTGCGCGCCATCGCGATTGCCCACGCAGCTGAGCTCGAAGGGGTGTGCTGCCGCCTGGCCCAGACTCACCGCGCGCGGGATGATGTCCTTGCCGAAGTCGTGGCTTGAGGTGGGGTCGGCCAGGTCGCGCGCGAGTTCGTCGTACAGGAATCGCGCATTGAAGATGTAGATGCCCATGCTGGCCAGCGAGCGACCCGGATTGCCGGGAATCTGCGGCGGATCGGCTGGCTTTTCGACAAACGCGGTGATGTTGCGCTGCGCGTCGATGGCCATCACGCCAAAGGCCGTGGCCTCACTGCGATCGACCTCGATGCAGCCGACCGTGCAGGCCCGACCGAGCGCGACGTGATCGGCCAGCATCACCGCATAGTTCATCTTGTAGACATGATCGCCGGCCAGTACCACCACATAGTCCGCGCCGTAGTCTTCGAGGATGTCGTGATTCTGGTACACCGCATCGGCAGTGCCGCGATACCACGACTCTTCATCCCGGCGCTGCTGCGCGGGCAGCAGGTCGACGAACTCGTTCATCTCCGGGCGCAGGAAAGCCCAGCCGCGCTGCAGGTGGCGCAGCAGGCTGTGGCTCTTGTATTGGGTGATCACGCCGATGCGGCGGATGCCGGAGTTCAGGCAGTTCGACAGCGCGAAGTCGATGATGCGGAACTTGCCGCCGAAATACACCGCCGGCTTTGCCCGCGTATCGGTCAGGCTTCTCAGGCGACTGCCGCGCCCGCCGGCAAGCACCAGCGCGATTGCGCGCTTGGGCAGATCCAGGCTCTGGGCGAGTTCGTGCGGCGTCATGCGGTCTCCTCGGATGCGCCGCGTCCGGCGCACTCAAGCATGCACGAATTCCGGCGCTACCGGCAGGCATCGCGTGGCGGAGTTTCATATCCACGACCCAGCGCATCGTGAACGCAGAACCTGCCGTGAGGCAATGCGCCCGGACTAGCGATCGCTTCCCTGCGCCGGCTGCGCCGCCGACCGATACAGCATCCAGCCGACCAGCGACAGCACCGCCAGCCCCGCAATTTGACCGAAATGCAGGCTCGCTGGCAGCGCCAGTACGTCGGCACGTTCGCTGATCACGATCGGCACCGCGATCGCGATGCCCATCAGCGCCTCGCCGGTGATCAGGCCCGCCGCAAACAGCGTGCCCGGCCGGTGGATGCGGTCGCGCGCGGCCTCGTCGTGCGCTGCCGTCCGGTGCTTGCGTTCGACCAGATACGCGACTAGCCCGCCGAGGAAGATCGGCACCATCAACTCCAGCGGCAGGTAGATGCCGATCGCGGCGGCCAGCACCGGCACGCGGAAGGTCGAGTTGCGCGACTTCAGCCAGTTGTCGAAGGCGATGATCAGCGCGCCGACCACCGCACCCAGCGCGATCATGTCCCACGGCAGTGCGCCACCGAACATGCCCTTGGCCACCGAGGCCATCAAGGTCGCCTGCGGCGCGTTGAGCGAGTTCGGATGTTCGGCGGTGGGCGGTCCGATGCCATAGGCCTGTGCGAGCAGGTTGAGCACCGGCGCCATCACCAGCGCGCACGACAGCGCGCCGATGCTAAGCATCAGCTGCTGCTTCCATGGCGTGGCGCCGACCAGATAGCCGGCCTTCAGATCCTGCAGGTTGTCGCCGCCGACCGCCGCCGCGCAGCACACCACCGCACCGATCATGATCGCGGCCACCGCGCCGATCGGCGAATCGGCACCCAGCAGCAGCAACAGCACCACCGAGGCGAACAGGATGGTCGCGACAGTAATGCCGGAGACCGGGTTGTTCGATGAACCGACCAGGCCCGCCAAATAGGCCGACACCGATACGAACAGGAATCCGGCGACGATCATGATGATGGTCATCGGCACGCTGACGAACCAGTCGTTGACGATCGCCTGGTAGAGCATCAGCAGCGGTACCACGAAGATCACCAGTGCGATCAGCATCCATTTCATCGGCAGGTCGCGCTCGGTCTCGGCGACCGCAGCACCGCCGGTCTTGCGTGCGGCCGCGATACCGCTGCGCACGCCCGACAGCAGGGACTTGCGCAACGAGAACAGGGTCCAGATGCCGCCGATGAGCATCGCACCGACGCCGAGGAAGCGGATCTTCTCGGCGCGGATCAGGCCTGCCGCATCGGCCGCGCTCAAGCCCACCAGCTGCGCTGCCAGTTGCGGATCGAAGCTGGGAGCCAGCATGTGATACAGCGGAATCGCGATGTTGTACGACAGTACGCCGCCCGACAGCACCACGATGCCGATATTGAGCCCCACGATGTAGCCCACGCCGAGCAGTGCCGGCGACAGATTGGTGCCCATGTAGCCCAGGTACTTGCCGATGAAGGTAGCGCCGGCTGCGTTGTCGGGGATCATGCGCAGGCCGCTTTCGGCGGCGAGCTTGACCAGCGCGCCGACCGCTGCTGCGCTGCCGAGGAGTTTCAAACCCGGACCGGGATTGTCGCCGGCCTTGAGCACTTCGGCTGCTGCCTTGCCTTCCGGAAACGGCAGCGGATCGTCGACGATCATCGTGCGCCGCAGCGGCACCGAGAACAGCACGCCGAGCAGGCCACCGAGTCCGGCGATCGCGAACACCCACGAGTAGCGGAAATCCTGCCAGTAACCGAGGATCACCAGCGCGGGAATGGTGAAGATCACGCCCGCGGCTATCGACGAGCCGGCCGAGGCGCCGGTCTGCACGATGTTGTTCTCCAGGATGCTGCCACCGCCGAACAGGCGCAGCACCGCTATCGACATCACGGCGGCTGGAATCGCCGTGGCGATGGTCAGCCCCGCGAACAGACCCAGGTAGGTGTTCGCCGCTGCCAGGATCATCGCCAGGATCACCGACAGGATGATCGCGCGCGCCGACAGTTGTCGCATGGGGGTGCTATTCAAGGAGCCTCCGGGGAAGGTCCGGATGTTCCTCCGGTGCAGGTCAAGCATAGCGAGACTGCGCGGGCGATCGCGCCGGAACGGATGTCGCGGGGCTGGC
>JBBSDI010000138.1:0-8941 GCA_038249585.1 Lysobacterales bacterium
GCCACCGCCTGCTTGGACAGATCGTCGTACACGATCAGCGCGTCTTCGCCGCGATCGCGGAAGTACTCGCCCATCGCACAGCCCGAATAGGGCGAGATAAACTGCATGGCAGCCGATTCGGATGCCGATGCAGCGACAATGATGGTATGCGCGAGCGCGCCATTGGCTTCCAGGCGGCGCACCACGTTGGCGATCGACGACGCCTTCTGGCCGATGGCCACGTAGATGCACTTCACGCCGGAGTTCTTCTGATTGATGATCGCATCGATCGCCAATGCGGTCTTGCCGGTCTGGCGGTCGCCGATGATCAGCTCGCGCTGGCCGCGGCCGATCGGCACCATCGCATCGACCGATTTGTAACCGGTCTGCACCGGCTGGTCGACGGACTTGCGCCAGATCACGCCCGGCGCGACCTTTTCGATCGGCGAGCTGGTCTTGGCGTTCAGCGGTCCCTTGCCATCGATCGGCTCGCCCAGCGCGTTGACTACGCGGCCCAGCAGTTCCGGACCGGTTGGCACCTCGAGGATGCGCCCGGTGGTCTTGCAGGTGTCGCCCTCGCCCAGATGCTCGTAGTCGCCCAGCACCACCGCGCCGACCGAGTCGCGCTCGAGGTTGAGCGCAAGGGCAAAGGTATTGCCCGGCAGTTCGATCATCTCGCCGGCCATGGCGTCAGCCAGTCCATGGATGCGCACGATGCCGTCGGCCACCGAAACGATGGTTCCTTCATTGCGCGCATCGGCCGTGAGCTTGGCCTTTTCGATCCGGTCGCGGATCAGTTCGCTGATTTCACTGGGGTTTAGCTGGGTAGCCATTGTTGCGGTTCCCTTAGGTGACGCGCTGGTTGGACGCGTCGGTTCAATTGAATTCGTTCACAGGGCAGGCATTCGCCCCGTTTCATGCTGCCAAAACGCGCGTCAGCCGCTCCAGCCGCCCGCGCACCGAGCCATCGATGACCTGTTCGCCGGCATCGATCACCGCACCGCCGATCACGCTGGGATCGAGCACGGCTTGAAGGTCGATCTCTCGATTGAAGCGCCGCTTGAGCGCTGAACGCAGCGCATCCATCAGCGGCGGATCGACCGCAATCGCGGTACGCATGGTCACTTTCAGCACCTGCTCGTGCTCGCGCTTGAGCAGGTCGAACAGCTCGGCGATCTGCGGCAACAGTTCCAAGCGGTGATTGTCGATCAGGATGGCGATGAATGCGGCGAAGTGGGAGCCCTCCGGCTCGCCCACTGGCAGGCACAGGTCGCGCAGCGCGGCGTCACTGGCCCCGGGATTGCCGATCAGTGCGCGCACCTCCGGGTTCGCGGCCACCGTGGCAGCGAACGCGAGCTTTCGCTGCCATTCGGCGAGGCTGCCGCCCGCACGGGCCGATTCGAAGGCGGCGCGGGCGTAGGGGCGGGCGAGGGTTTGCTTGCTGCTCATCGCTCAGATCTCTTTGGCCAGGGCCTCAAGCAGGTCGCGGTGACCATCGGCGTCGATCTCGCGCCGCAGGATCTTCTCCGCACCGGCCACGGCCAGCGCTGCGACCTGTTGGCGCAGCACTTCGCGCGCCTTGAACGACAGGTTGGCGATTTCGTCCTCGGCGGCGGCCTTGACGCGCGCTGCCTCCGACACCGCGTCGACCTTGGCGCGGTCGAGGATCTCGTTGTACTGCTTCTGCGCGCGATCGGTGATCGAGCCTGCCTCGACGCGGGCCTTCTTGATTTCGTCGGCCACCCGCGAGTCGGCCTCGGCGAGCTCTTTCTTCGCGCGATCGGCCGCGGCGATGCCGTCGGCGATCTTTTTCTGGCGTTCCTCGATCGCCTGCATCAGCGGCGGCCAGATGAACTTCATCGTGATCCATCCAAGGATCAGGAACACGATGGTCTGGACGATCAGGGTTGCGTTGAGATTCATGTCTGCATGCGCCCATTGATCGCCGGACGAGTGCTGCGCACCCGCCGGCTAGTGCCTCGGTATGACCGCTCGAATCCGATCGATCAGGCGACGAACGGGTTGGCGGTGGCGAACCACAGCGCGATACCGGTGCCGATGATGAATGCCGCGTCGATCAGGCCGAGCAGCAGGAAGACCTTGGTCTGCAGCACGTTCATCAGTTCCGGCTGGCGCGCCGAGGCTTCGATGTACTTGCCAGCCATGATGCCCACGCCGATGCAGGCGCCGATCGCGCCCAGGCCGATGATCAAACCGCAAGCGAGGGCCACTAATCCTACGTCAGTCATTGAAGTTCTCCAGGTAAAGGGTGGAAGCGTTGGAATACGGTCAGTGGTGCTCGTGCGCCTGGCCGATGTACACCAGGGTGAGCATCATGAAGATGAAAGCCTGCAGCAGCACGATCAGGACGTGGAAGACTGCCCACACGGTGCCGGTGACGATGTGGCCCAGGATGCCGAGCAGCGTCATCGAGCCGCCAAGGCCCGCGATCAGGAAGAAGATCAGCTCGCCCGCGTACATGTTGCCGTACAGGCGCATGCCGTGGGACAGGGTCTTGGACATGTATTCGACGATATTCATGCCGAAATTGGCGATCGCCAGCGCCAGTGCGCCGAGCCAGGTCAGCGGATTGAAGGTGATCTTGTTCATGCCGAAGGGTGCGCAGACCAGCTCGTGCATCCAGCCGCCGATGCCCTTGATCTTGATGCTGTACCAGACCACCAGCACCAGCACGCCGAGCGCCATGCCCAGCGTGGCGTTGAGGTCGGCGGTAGGCAGCGGCCGCAGGTACTCAAGGCCCAAGAATGTTTTCGCGATCCACGGGAACCAGTCGACCGGCAGCAGGTCGATCGCGTTCATCACCGCGACCCAGCAGAACACGGTCAGCGCCAGCGGCGCGATATAGGTCAGATCGCCCTTGACCAGCGCACGCGCCTGGTCATTGACCATGTCGACCAGCATCTCGACTGCGCACTGCAACTTGCCCGGCACGCCGGCGGTGGCGCGCGCGGCCGCCAGCCGCAGCACGATCAGAACCAGCGCAGCGCACAGCAGCGAAAAGAACAGGGTATCCCAATGCACGATCGAGAAATCGAGCAGACCCTGCTGCTTGCCGCTCGCCAGGTGCTTGAGATGGTGCGCGATGTACTCGCCCATCGTGTCACCGGACTCGCCGCCTTCGCTTGCGATCGACATCAAGAACATTGCTTCACCTGGGTCGCAAAGTTGCAAATCCGAATGCCAGATAGGCCGCGGCCACACCGACGATCAAGGGCAGGGCCTGCAGGCGCAGCACAGCCAGCGCGCACCACATGGCCCCGATCAACCACAACCAGCGCAGCGCCATCGCGGCCAGCGACCCGGCCACCAGCACCTCGCCGGCCGCGATGCCGGCCGCGAACATCCGCCGGCCGAGAATCGCGGTCCCCGTTGTCACGATCAAACCCCCGGCGAGTGCCGCCAGCGCGGCATCCAGCCCCGCCAGACCGAACAAACCGGCGACGAGCAGCGCGCTCAGGGCCTGCAGCAGTACCGCGCGCATGGCCAGTTGCCTGCCGCTGTGGCTCACATTGCTCACGGTATCGAGGCAGCAAAGGAAAGGTCGAATCGCCTGTCGGACCGTGACGAACCCGGCCCACAAAGCCGCGAAAGTCTAACAACCGCAGCGCTGCGCGCGCAAGAAAGAATGTGCAATCGCAACAACGGGCGGCGCAGGGGCCTCAATGGCGACCAAGCACCAATGACTTAGGCGGGGTTGCTGAGGGCTGTCGACAGGTGTCGGGTGTTCGCCGCGCCACGCCAAATGTCTGCGACAGGTGAGCATGGCTCGCATGCAGCGTGTTCGCTCAGGGCCGTGACCAGCGACAGGCCGCGTCCCATTGCGCCTGCAGGTCGCTGCCGGTGTAGGTATGGCCACCGGAGAATTCCGCGTAGCGCAGCTCGATGCCGTCCTGCCAGCCGACGGCCTCGAACACGCTGCGGTCATTGCGGGCCAACGGTGCCAGGCTGTCCACATCACCGACCCGGATCGACACCGGGATCCGCCGCGTCGCGAGCGCTGGCGCCGAATTGCCCGCATAGCCCTGCAATACGCCGGCATTCACGCCGTAGGCGGCGAAGAAATCCGCATTGCCCAGCACCACGCCATGCCCATAGTGGCCGCCGGCGGAGAATCCCCACAGATAGCGACGCCGGCGGTCGATGCGATAGCGGGCCTCGACCTCGGCGATCATGGCGAACACCGCGGCGGTATCGGCCGGCGGGTTCCAGCTGCCGAAAGTGGGCCCGCCGGCGACCGGTGCCAGCACGATGAACCCGCGGGTGTCGGCCAGCGCGGCGAAGTCGCTGCGCACACCGCGCGCAAAGGTGTCCGACAGCGCGGGGCTGCCGGGCGCGCCATGCAGCGCGACCAGCAGCGGCCACGCGACCCCCGGGTCGTATGGCGGGGGTACCCGCAGGTGGAATGGTCGGGTCGCGCCGGTGGCGGTCACCAATACGCTTGCAGCCACGTCGCCGGTCGCCGGTGCCATGCTGCCGGCGCTGGCATCGGGAATCTCGTGCGCCTCGAAGCTGCCGCTGTGCAGGCGATCGCCGACGCAGGCAGTGGCCGCCAGGCCCTGCGCGTGGACGCTTTCAGCGCACAGCAGCAGCAGCACGATGAGCCAACAGTGGCGGCGAAACTGGAACATCAAGCCAGTGTGTGCCCGCCGGTTGCCGAATGCCAGCAGCAAGCTGCTGGACGCCTGCCACGTACGGCGTCGATAATCGGGGTTCACATCAAGGCGCCCAATGCGCTGGGAGGCGGCATGAGTGGGGCGAAGGATCCGTTTCTGCAGGTGGCAGCGGGGCAGCCGATCTTTCGCGAGGGCGATGCCGGGTCGGAGATGTACATCATCGAGACCGGCACCGTGGACATTCTGCGCGACAGTCGCGGCGGCGAACCGCTGGCTACCCTGGAGGCGGGCGATTTCTTCGGCGAGATGGCCGTGCTGGAGGACCAGCCGCGTTTTGCAACCGCCACGGCGCGCACCGCGGTGCGCCTGCTGCGCATCGACCGCGCCGCGTTCGGCGACGTGCTCAGCCAGAACGTCGAGATCGCGATCCGGATCATGCGCAAGCTCACCGCGCGCCTGCGCCGCGCCGAGCAACGTGCCGCCGAGTCGCACGGCGCGCTGGAAGAGTTCCGCAAGAAGCTCGTCGGGCGTGCCGAGCCGGCCCCGCCGCCGGTTGCTCCGCCAGCGCCGGTTGCCGGCGGTCCGCTGCATCTGATCCATGCCGGATCGGGGCAGAAGTTTGCGCTCGCCGGCGGCAGCGAGTTCCTGGTCGGTCGCCCCGACCCGGTCACCGGGATCAATCCCGAGATCAACCTCGGTCCGCTCGATCTCTCGCGCAGTCTGAGTCGCCGGCATGCCAAGATCGTCATCGCCGACGGGGCCGTGCATTTGCGCGAGGATGTCGGCACCACCAACGGCACCTTCGTCAACGGCGTGCGCCTGAAAACAGGCGAGCCGGTGCCCCTCAAGGCCGGCGACAAACTCAAGTTCGGCTCCGTCGAAATAGACGTCGCCGCCTGAAACGCATTCGAGGAGCCCTACCCATGGCCGACGACATCGCGCAGATCGACGCGAGCTGCATCGACTCGCTCAAGCAGCTCAAGGACGAGCAGGACGTGCTCGACCAGCGCATCCAGGCGATGGACGACATGAAGTCCAGCGTGGCCGAGGCGGTGTACCTGCGGGTGCGCGCCGACTACGCGGCCAAGCGCTTCGGGCTGGAGGAACAGTCGCGCCCGCTGCGCGACAGGGCGCGGGTCGAATACGCGCGCCTGGTGCAGATCCTCGACGAACTCGAGGCCGCGCACGAAACCGTCAAGCTCGACCAGCAGGAGATCGAGCTGCGTCACCAGCTCGGCGAATTCGACAAGAAGACCTACGACCAGCGGATGAAGGCGATCGCCGCGGTGGCCGCGGAAAGAGGTGCTGCCCACGAGCAGGCGCGCGCGCTGCGCGAGCGCTTCCTGGGCTCGGTGCGCGCCGAGACCGAGCTGCAGTCGGCGCCGCCGCCGCGCGCCCCCACGCCCGTACCGGTAGCCGCACCCACGCCCACACCCACGCCCGCACCCGCCGCCAGCGTGCTCACCACCGCCGAAATCCCGCAGCCGCCGGCCGCCCGCGCCGAGGTCACCGCCGAGATCCCGCAAGTCGCGGTCGGTTCCACCGTGGTGATGCCCGCCGTGCCGGCAATGCCGTCGGCGCGGGCTGCAGCGCCTGCAGCGCCGTTCGAGGGCACCATGGTGATGCCGGCGCCGGGGTTCGCAGCACCGCCACCGCCGGCGCGAGCGCCCGCTGGCGTCAACGAAGCGACCGTCATGTTCCGCCCGGCGCGCCTGGTGCCGCAGAATCCGGAGGCTGGCAAGGCTACCCATGCGCTGACCCTCAAGCCGATCAACATCGGTGCCGATGCGGCCAACGAGATCCGCATCGGCGGCCCCGGCGTCGAGCCGCGCCACGCGCAGATCGTGCCAACGCCCAAGGGTTATCAGTTGCTGGATCTGGAAACCAGGCACGGCACCCGGGTCAACGCCGAGAAGGTCAAGGAGCGCGTGCTGGCCAACGAGGACGTGGTGCAGGTTGGCGCTGCGCGTTTCGTGTTCCGCACCAGCTGAGCGGCGCGCGACGATGGACATCGCGCAGGAACAGGTCGGTGCGGTGAGCGTGCTCGCACCGGTGGGTCGCCTCGATACCGATTCGGCGACCGACCTCGAGCTTGCCTTGCAGGACCTGATGGCGATCGATGCACGCCATTTCGTGATCGATCTCGGCCGCATCGGCTATGTCAGCAGCGCCGGCTTGCGCGTGCTGTTGATGACCGCCAAGCAGCTTGAGGGTGGCAAGGGCTCGATGCGCCTGTGCGCTCTCAATCCGCAGGTCAAGCAGGTGTTCGACGTGGCCGGCTTCAGCAAGCTGTTCCAGCTGTTTGCCGACCGTGCGGGAGCGCTCGACAAGCATCCGCATCTGGCCGACGCTGCGCCCGAGATGGGTAAACTCGCCTCACGCCTGTTGGGCGCCAAGGTGCACCAGCCGGACGTCGACTCCGCCGAGGCCGACGTGGCGCGACGCGCTGCCAGCCTGCTGGGTGCAAAGCCAGCGCCCAAGCCCGCAGCGATTCCCAAGCCCGCGCCAGCGGCAGGCAGCGGCAGCACCGACCGCACCATGGCATTGAAGTCGCTCAAGACCCCGCTGGCAGCGGTAGCGCCGCAAGGGACGCCAGCGGGCAAACCAGCAGGTTTCTTCGCACGCCTGCTCGGCATCTTCCGCAAGTAGTTCCGCTGCCGGGCGCAGCCGACACCGTCCGCGCCAACGGCAGGCTGCCGCTCAGAGTCGCTGCACTGCCAGCAGGGTCAGATCGTCGCTTTGCGGCTCGTTGCCGACGAAGCCCGCGAGCGACTCGCGCAATGCGCTGATCGCCTGCTGCGCGGTCAGCGCATCGGTCAGTGCTGCGCGCACGCGGTCGAGTCCGAACAATGCGCCGGCAGGACTGTGCGCCTCATCAAGGCCATCGGTATACAGCAGCACGAAGTCGCCGCTCTCCAGCTGGTGCCGGGTCGCTTCGTAGCGTGGTTCGGACATCGCCCCCAGCGGCGGTCCACCGCGGATCGCCATCTCGTCGACTGTGCCGGACTTGCGCCGCACCAGCGGCGCGGGATGCCCCGCCGAGGCCAACTCGATCGCGCCGGTGCGAGGCTCCAGCACCATCACCAGCATGGTCACGAACATGCCGGCCTCGAGCTCGGCATACAGGGTGCCGTTCATGTCTTCGAGCAGTTCGGTAGCGCGCCGCGTGCGGGTTGCCGCCTGCCGCAGCACCATGCCCAGACGCGCCATGTACAGCGCACCGGAGACCGCCTTGCCCGACACATCGGCGACCACCAGCGCCTGGCGGCCGTCCGACAGCGCGACAAAATCGTAGTGGTCGCCGCCGATCACACGTGCGGCTGCGTAGTCGTCGACGATCGCATAGCCGCTGAGCGACGGTGGAGCCTGCGGCAGGAAGCGCTGCTGGATGCGTCGTGCGAGGGCCAGATCGTGGCGCTCGACTTCATGGTCGCGCTTTGGCTCGCGCGACGGCGCCAACAGGCAGGCGACCAGGTTGGCGATCGCCACCAGCGCCTCGCGGTCGGACGCACGCAACGCATAACCATCCTTGAGGCTGTCGACGTACAGCGCGCCGATCGCCTCGCTGTTGTAGCGCAGTGGAATCGCCGCGGTTGCCCCATACAGCGGCGCCATCCGCAGCCGTTCGGTCAGCTGGTGGCGTTCGCGTTCGTCGAGCAGCATCAGGCCGTTGGCATGGCGCAGCGCCTCATGCGCGAGCAGGTTGATCGCGCTGACCTGCATCGGGCGCTGGTCGACAGTGGCCTGGGCGAGCAGGTTCAACCCATGGCCGACCGGTGCGACCAGGAACAGCGCGGCGCGGTCCAGGCGCGGGAATCCGCGCAGCACGATCTCCAGCGCCCGGCGCCCCAGCGCTTCGGCATCCAGCTTGTCATTGCCCAGTTCGCCCAGATCGCAGAACACGCGCACGCGCGACAGCAGGTCCTGGAATACCCGCGCCGCGCCATCGGCCGGGACGGCCGGAAGCGGGGTTACCGGGGTCGGCGTGGCGGCCGCCGGCCGCGCGCTGGCAAAGCGCAAGGTGATCTGGCCGATGTCGATGCGATCGCCGTTGGCCAGCCGGGTCACCCCGCCGACCCGCGCCTCGTTGACCAGCACTCCGTTGGCGCTGCCCAGGTCGACCAACTCCCACGCGCCCATGTTGGGTCGGATCTGCGCATGCCGGCGCGACACGGTGACATCGTCCAGGCGCACCTCGGCCAGCTCGCCGCGGCCGATCGTCACCAGACAATCGAAACTGAAACTGGCGCCGGCCAGGGGACCGGCTGCAACCACCAACTCGGGCATCGGCACGCTTTCCGCATGGCGTGGCGCAGTGTGCCACACCC
>JBBSDI010000139.1:0-8902 GCA_038249585.1 Lysobacterales bacterium
TGGTGGAGGCGGCGGGAATTGAACCCGCGTCCGAGAGTGATCCGCCACTGGCACTACATGCTTATCGCATCGTTGAGTCTCGTCCGTGGCAACACGATGCGCAGGGCGCACCACGGAACCAGCCGGTTAAGAGTTAGCCGGGCGCCGACAGGCGGCAGCGACCAGCGATCCCGTGATAATGACCCTACATCCGCGAGCACAGGCACAAGCGGGTTCGGGGCTAGGCCTTAAGCGGCCAGTGCGTAGACGTCGTCGTTGGCGTCTAAAAGTTTGCTGCTGGATTAACGAGGAAAGCTGCCCCCTCGACATGCGCCAGAAAACTTCACTACCCCCGTCGAAGCCAATCGCCCCCGGGTTTGCAGTTTATTGCAACCGCAGTATATGGGAACCGCGGACGGCGTGCGCAAGTTCCGCTGCAGCGCCGATTCAGCTGCGGTTGTGGGTGCGCATGACGCGCTGCTTGTCGCGTTCCCAGTCGCGCTCTTTTTCGTTCTCGCGCTTGTCGTGCGACTGCTTGCCGCGCGCGAGGCCCAGTTCGACCTTGGCGCGATTGTTTTTCCAGTACATCGACAGCGGCACCACGGTGTAGCCCTTGCGCTCGACCGCGCCGATGAGGCGGTCGATCTCCTCGCGGTTGAGTAACAGCTTGCGCGTGCGGCGCGCTTCCGGGACCACGTGGGTCGAGGCCGACAGCAGCGGCATGATCTGGGCGCCGAACAAGAACATCTCGCCGTTGCGGATCGTGGCGTAGGCATCGGTGATCTGGCCCTTGCCCGCGCGCAGGCTCTTGACCTCCCAGCCTTCGAGCACCAGTCCGGCCTCGAAGCGGTCGTCGATGTGGTATTCGTGGCGGGCGCGCTTGTTCTGCGCGATGGTGCCGCCGCCGGCGTCGCCGCCCTTTTGTGCTGTCTTGGCCATATGTTGCCGGATCGCCTGAGGATAGAATTGTCGCGCATTTGTCGCATTCGTGCCGATATCTCGGCACGGCAGACCCGGAATATTCAGCCCGTGCCCCGAATCCAACGCAGCGCCATCGTCGCGCGGTCCGCCCGCTTGCTGTACGAACTGGTGGCCGATGTAGAGCGCTATCCGCTGCGTTTCGGATGGTGCGAGGCGGCATCAATTGAGCGCCTCGGCGAGAACGAGGTCATGGCGACCTTGAGCGTTGGCTTTGCCGGCATGAGCGCCGAATTCACCACCCGCAATCGGCTGACGCCCGGCGAGCGCATCGATCTGGCATTCGCCGATGGACCGTTCCGAAGTCTCTCGGGCGGATGGACGTTCCGCGCGCTGGGCGATAGCGGTTGCCGGATCGGGCTGGAGCTGGAATTCGAGGTGAGCAGCCGCTATCTGGGTACTGCGCTGGCGAGCGGATTTCAGGGACTGGCCGATCGCATGGTCGAGGACTTCGTGCGCGCGGCAATGGCAGAGGCTGCGCTCCCGTCGTGAGCGTCATCGAAGCTGAAGTCTGCTACGTCGGGCCGGAAGGGCAGTTCCTGCTTCACGTCAGTCTGCCAGCCGGTGCGACGCTCGCCGATGCGATCGATGCCTCCGGCATCCGCGAGCGGATTCCTGCGCTGCTGATCGAGCCAGCGCACGTCGGCGTGTTCGCGAAGGTCATGCCGCTGTCGACCCGCTTGCGGGCGGGCGACCGGGTCGAAATCTATCGACCGTTGAAGATCGACCCGCGGCAGGCGCGACGCGAACGCGCGAATCGCGCCCGGCGCGGCCGTTAGGACGCTCAGCCGCCGCTTGGCGGAGGGCGCTTGGGTTCCTTGCGCTCTTCGGCCGCGTCCTCGAGCGGGTCGATGGCGCGGCCGCGCAAGCGGATCGCATCGCGAAGGAGCTCGGAGTCCTGCTTGCCGAAGTAGTCGCCCTCGATCTTGACCAACAGGTTGTCGTCGAAAATCAGGGTGAGGTTCTTCACCTCGGGGGTCGACCCACGACGGCTTATGCTGGCCACGTAGTCCCAACGGTCCTGATCGAAGGGCGACTGGATCGATGGGGTTCCCATCACCAGCGTCACCTGGCGCTTGGTCATGCCTGGCTTGAGTGTCTCCACCGACTTTGCTTCGACCAGGTTGCCCTGGTTGACGGGGACCTTGTAGACGATGCCGCAGCCGCTCAGCGAAACCAGGGCGGTGGCGAGGACTATCGGGCGCAACACACGCATGCGGCGGGCTCCGGCGGGCGAGACCACGGATGATACACTAGGGTGCGCAACACAGCGTTTGGAGCGGCCGGTGGAATCGAAAGATCTGCGCAAGGTCGGGCTCAAGGTCACGCAGCCGCGGATGCGTATCCTCGAGATACTCGAACAGTCGGAAGGGCGTCACATGACCGCCGAAGACATCTATCGACGCCTGCTCGCACAGGATGGCGATATCGGATTGGCGACCGTGTACCGGGTCCTGACCCAGTTCGAAGCCGCCGGTCTGGTGTCGAAGCTGAACTTCGAGGGCGGGCAGTCGATCTACGAACTCGAGCGCGGCAAGCATCACGACCATATGGTGTGCGTGGAGACCGGCACGGTGATCGAGTTCGTCGAGGAGCAGATCGAACGCCTGCAGCACGAGATCGCCGAACGCCACGGCTACGACCTCGAAGACCACAGTCTGGTGCTCTACGTGCGGCCCAAGCGCAAGCGCTGAGTCGGGCACGGCCAGCTTTGCCTACGCGCTGCGGCCTCCGGCGCGGCGCAGCATGTCCTCTGCGTTCGCGCGGGTCTCGCGGGTGATCTCAACGCCACCGAGCATGCGCGCAATCTCCTCCAGACGCGCGTCGGCATCGAGCAGCTTCAGCTGCGTGCGGGTGGTGCCTGCGTCCACCGACTTGCTCACCGACAGGTGCCGATTGGCCTGCGCTGCGACCTGCGGCAGGTGGGTCACGCACAAGACCTGCCGACTGTGGCCGAGCTCGCGCAGCTTGCGTCCCACCACCTCGGCGACCGCACCGCCGATGCCGGTATCGACCTCATCGAACACCATCGTCGGCACATCGCCGCGGCCAAGTGCGGCGACCTCGATCGCGAGGCTGATGCGCGACAGCTCGCCGCCCGAGGCGACCTTGCGCAGCGGACGCAGCGCCTGGCCGGGGTTGGCACTGACCATGAACTCGACGCTGTCGATGCCCTCGGCACTCGGCGTGCGCGCGGGGTCGGTCTTAAGACTTGCCGCGAAACGGCCGCCGATCATGCCCAGTTCACCCATCAGTCCGCTGATCCGTGTCGACAGGGTTTCGGCGGTTGTGCGGCGCGCTTCCGATAGTGCCCTCGCCTGGCGATCGTAATCGCGGCGCACTGCGGACTGCTGCTCGCGCACGGCGAGCAGGCGCGCATCGGCGCCGGCGATCGCATCGTGTTCGCCGCGCAGGCTGTGCTCGCGTGCTTTCAGTTCGTGGGCTGCGACCCGGTGTTTGCGCGACAGCTCGTGGATGCGCGACAGCTGCGCGTCGAGCTCGCCCAGGCGCTCCGGATCCAGATCCTGCTGTGCCCGGTAGCGCTCCAGCGAGGCGACTGCTTCATCGACCTGCACAGCCGCATCGCGCAACAGATTTGCAATCTCGCCGAGTTGCGGATCGATGGCGGTGAGCCGATCGATCTCGGCGGCCAGTCGGTTCAGTGCCGGCCGGCTGGCGGCATCGTGGTCGCCATCGAGCGTGTCCAGCGCGCGCTCGGCCGCAGTGATCAGCTCGCCACGCGCCGACAGCCGCCGGTGCTCGAGCTCCACCTGTTCGAGTGCTGATGGTTCCAGCGCATGGCGCGCCAGTTCGTCGATCTGGAAGCGCAGGAAATCCAGCGCCTGTGCGCTGCTGCTGCCACCGGCATGCGATTCGAGCGCTTTTGCCTCGCGGTCGAGACGCTCCCATCCACGCGCGAGCTCGCCGACGTTGCATTGCACGGCCAGGTGCTCGCCCGCAGCGTCGACGATGGCCAGCTGTCGGGTGCGCTGCAGCAGCGCCTGGTGTTCATGCTGGCCGTGGATCTCGACCAGCTGCTCGGCGATCTGGCGCAGGGTGGCGAGTGTCACCGGGCGATCGTTGGCGAATGCGCGGCTGCTGCCATCGGCGCGCAGCACTCGGCGCAGGCGGCATTCGATGCCGTCGTCGAGTTCCAGCTCGCGCAGCATCGCGGCCACCTCGGGCAGGGCCGACAGGTCGAACTCGGCACTGAGTTCGGCGCGCTCGCAGCCGCCGCGCACCATGGCGCTGTCGCCGCGCCCGCCACACAGCATCAGCAGGGCGTCGACCATCAACGATTTGCCGGCCCCGGTCTCGCCGGTAAGCGCCGTCATGCCCTCGCCGGGGGCGAGTTCGGCATGCTCGACGATCGCGAAATCCTTGGCGGTGAGTACGCGCAACATGGGTCGGGATCCTGGAGGCGCGCAACGCTAGCATGGGTTCGGGAACCGGCCAACCGGGGTTGAACCCGGCGCAAACGGCCGCATTGACCCGCCCGGTGGAGACCGTTACGGTCTACGCTGTCCCCCTCCCCATGCCGACTGCACGCGAATGCCCCGCAAAGTCGCCGAACTGCTCGACAGCCGTGCCCGCCACCTGTTGCGGGCGCTGATCTCCGAGTACATCCGCGACGGCCAGCCGGTGGGCTCGCGCACGCTGTCGCGTACCGCGGGCCTGGACGTGAGTCCGGCCACGATCCGCAACATCATGGCCGATCTGGAAGAGATCGGTCTGGTGGCCGCGCCGCACTCGTCGTCTGGTCGCGTGCCGACCGCGCAGGGCTATCGGATGTTCGTCGATACGCTGCTCGAGATCAAGCCTCTGGATGCCAGCGAAGCTGCGCTGATCCACAGCGGCATTCCGGTCGCTGCCGGCACTCAGGCGCTGTTGAGCAATGCATCCTCGCTGCTCTCGGGCATCACCCATTTCGTCGGGCTGGTCACCGTGCCGCGTCGCGAGCAGTTCGCGTTCCGCCAGATCGATTTCGTGCAGATCGGCGGCAACCGCCTGCTGGTGATCCTGGTGTTCACCGACAACGAGGTGCAGAACCGGGTGATCGAAACCCCGCGCCCGTATGCGGCCTCCGAGCTGGAACAGATCGCCAACTATCTCAATGCGCAGTTTGCGGGACTGTCGCTCGATCAGATCCGCAAGCGGCTGGTGGCCGAGATGAGCCAGGCGCGGACCGACATGGACCGCATGATGGCAGCGGCCATCCACGTCGCCGATGCCGCGCTGCGGATGGAAACGCGCGAGGACGTGCTGGTCTCCGGCCACGGCAACCTGCTCGATGTGCAGGAACTGGCGCGAATCGAGAATCTGCGCGAGCTGTTCGAGGCTTTCCAGCGCAAGCAGGAGTTGCTGCGGCTGCTGGAGAACTGCATCCACGCCGACGGCGTGCGCCTGTTCATCGGCGAAGAGAGCGGTTTCGAGGCGCTGGGGCAATGCTCTCTGGTTGCAGCACCCTATGGCACCGACGGCAAGGTTCTGGGCGTGCTCGGTGTGATCGGCCCAACCCGCATGGCCTACGACCGCGTGATTCCGGTCGTGCAGGCAACCGCGCGAATGGTATCGGCTGCCTTGAATCGCGCCGCCTCGGCCCCATAAGCGCGGTGGGGTATTTCAATTCGACATTGCCGGCCTGCACTGGCCGCTGCGGAGCGGTGGTCCATGAATGATCCAATCCAGTCCGAACCCGGCGATTTCAGCGCCGGCGCCGAATCCGATCTCAACCGCATGGCCGAACTGGAGTCGCAGCTGGTCGACGCGCGGGCCGAGCAGTTGCGCCTGCTGGCCGAGATGGACAACCAGCGCAAGCGGCTGGCCCGCGACGCAGAGTCCGTGCGCAAGTACGCCACCGACCGTCTGCTGGCCGAGCTGATTCCCGTGGCCGACAGTCTTGAGGCTGGTCTCGGCGTGCAGGCCGCCGATGCCCTCAAGCTGCGCGAGGGCATGCAGTTGACCCTGCGTCTGCTCGACAAGGCGCTGGCCAGCAATGGCGTGAGCACGGTCGATCCGCTGGGTGCGGCCTTCGATCCGGAGTCGCACCAGGCGATGAGTATGGTCGAAGCGCCCGGACGGTCGGCCGGCACCGTGGTTACCGTGTTCCAGAAGGGCTATCGGCTCAACGACCGGCTGCTGCGCCCTGCGATGGTCGCGGTGGCGCGCGATCCGGAGTGATCCACTGCAATGGCGCTTGAATTCGCGCCGGTTCGTCCACAAATCCTGAACATCGACGGCCCGTGGCGGCCGCCACCGCACCGGAGAACGTTTCATGGCCAAGATCATCGGTATCGACCTCGGCACCACCAATTCCTGCGTGGCCATCATGGATGGCGGCACCGTCAAGGTGATCGAGAACTCCGAGGGCGACCGCACCACGCCTTCGATCGTCGCTTTTACCAAGGACGATGAAGTGCTGGTTGGCGCGCCGGCCAAGCGCCAGAGCGTGACCAATCCCAAGAACACCCTGTATGCCATCAAGCGCCTGATCGGACGCAAGTTCAGCGAAGACGTGGTGCAGAAGGACATCAAGCTGGTGCCATACAACATCGTCGCGCACGACAATGGCGACGCTTGGGTAGAGGCCAACGGCCGCCGCATGGCGCCGCCGGAAGTCTCGGCCAAAGTGCTCATGAAGATGAAGAAGACTGCCGAGGACTATCTGGGCGAGGCGGTCACCGAGGCGGTCATCACGGTGCCGGCCTACTTCAACGACAGCCAGCGTCAGGCGACGAAAGACGCCGGTCGCATCGCCGGTCTCGACGTCAAGCGCATCATCAACGAGCCGACTGCGGCCGCACTCGCCTATGGCCTGGACAAGCGGGGTGGCGACCGCAAGATCGCGGTATACGACCTCGGCGGCGGCACCTTCGACGTGTCGATCATCGAGATCGCCTCGGTCGATGGCGAGATGCAGTTCGAGGTGCTCGCCACCAACGGCGATACCTTCCTCGGCGGCGAGGATTTCGACAATCGCATCATGGATTTTCTGGTCGAGGAGTTCCTCAAGCAGGAAGGCATCGACCTGCGCAAGGATCCTCTCGCGCTGCAGCGCCTCAAGGATGCCGCCGAACGGGCCAAGATCGAGCTGTCGTCCGGCCAACAGACCGACGTCAACCTGCCGTATGTGACTGCCGACGCTTCCGGTCCGAAGCACATGAACATCAAGCTCACCCGCGCGAAGCTCGAATCGCTGGTCGAAGACCTGGTTCGGCGCACCATCGAGCCGTGCCGCACGGCGATGGCCGATGCCGGCCTGAAGCTGTCGGATGTCAGCGAAGTGATCCTGGTCGGTGGCCAGACCCGCATGCCCAAAGTGCAGGCAGCGGTGGCCGAGTTCTTCGGCAAGGAGCCGCGCAAGGACGTCAACCCCGACGAAGCGGTGGCGATCGGCGCGGCAGTGCAGGGCGCGGTGCTGGCCGGTACCGTCAAGGACGTGTTGCTGCTCGATGTCACCCCGCTGTCGCTGGGCATCGAGACCCTCGGCGGCGTGATGACCAAGCTGATCGAGAAGAACACCACCATCCCGACCAAGGCCGCGCAGACCTTTTCCACTGCCGATGACAACCAGACCGCGGTCACCGTCCACGTAATGCAGGGCGAGCGCGAGCGTGCCTCGGCCAACAAGTCGCTGGCCAAGTTCGATCTGGCCGGGATCGAGCCTTCGCCGCGCGGCATGCCGCAGGTCGAGGTCACCTTCGACATCGACGCCAACGGCATCCTGCACGTATCGGCCAAGGACAAGAAGACCGGCAAGGAACAGCGGATCGAGATCAAGGCCGGTTCCGGGTTGTCCGAGGCGGAGATCCAGCAGATGGTGCGCGACGGCGAGTCGCATCGTGAGGACGACAAGAAGTTCCACGAGCTGGTCGACACCCGCAACAAGGCCGATGCCCTGATCCACGCGACGCGGTCGGCGTTGAAGGAACATGGCGACAAGGTTCCCGGCGAAGCGATCGGTCCGATCGAGTCCGCGATCAAGGATCTCGAAGACGCGCTGAAATCCGACGACAAGGCCCGCATCGACGCGAAGGCTGCAGCGCTCGAGCAGGCGGCACAGGCGCTGGCCGCGTCGGCTGCTGCTGCGGCAGGCCCGGGCGGGCCTGGCAACGGTCCCGGGGCTGGTGGCGAGGGCGCCAAGGCCGCCGCCGAGGATGTGGTCGATGCCGAGTTCACCGAGGTCAAGGATCGCAAGCAAGGCTGATCCCGCCCAGCGCAAGACCCGACGGCGCGGCAGTATTGCCGCGCCGTCGTTCGTTGTGGATTATCCGAGCCCGCGGCGCAGCAGCCGCCCCTGAACAGCCCGCCCCATGTCGAAACGCGACTACTACGAAGTACTTGGCGTCGCGAAGTCGGCCACCGAGGACGACATCAAGAAGTCCTATCGCCGGCTGGCGATGAAGCACCATCCGGACCGCAACGACGGCGACAAGGACGCGGAGCAGAAGTTCAAGGAGGCCAAACAGGCCTACGAAGTGCTTTCCGATCCCGACAAGCGTCGCGCCTACGACGCGCATGGCCACGCGGCCTTCGAGGGTGGTGGACCCGGCCGCGGTGCAGGCGCAGGCGACTTCGGCGACATCTTCGGCGACATCTTCGGCGACATCTTCGGTGGCGGCGGTCGCCAGCGACAGCGTCGCGGCGCCGACCTGCGCTATGTGGTCGAACTGGATCTCGAAGAGGCCGTGTTCGGTGCCCAGCGCGAACTCGAGATCCCGACCCTGGAAGAGTGCAAGCCGTGCAGCGGCTCGGGCTCGCTGGATGGCAAGCGAAAGACCTGTGCGACCTGCCGCGGGCACGGCCGCGTGCGCATGCAGAATGGCATTTTTTCGGTGCAGCAGGCGTGTCCGACCTGCGGTGGTGCAGGCCAGAGTATCGAAAATCCGTGCAAGGCATGCCGCGGCGCCGGCCGCGTCGAGGGCGAGAAGACCCTGTCGGTAAA
>JBBSDI010000140.1:0-8868 GCA_038249585.1 Lysobacterales bacterium
CCGATCTGCCCTTCGATGACGCCGCCGATGGCGATCACCGGCCGCGTGCCGTCGACCACGAACGGGCGCTCCGGCAGTTCGACGCGATTGCCGTGGCGATCGGTGGCGCGCAGGCGAAACGCGTGCGCGCCGTCGCCGAGCGGAGGCGACTCGCGGACGAATCGGCCGTCCACCCCGCCGAACATTGCGCTCCAGTTGCCGCCGTCGACCTGTGCCTCCACCGCGTCGAGCCCGGCATGTCGGTCGATCACGCGCGCGCGCAGGCGCACCGGCGGCGCGACCGGCCGGCTGCCGTCAGGCTCGACCTGATCGATCACCGGTGGCTCCCCGTCGGTGACCGGCAGGCTGCGCGTGGCGAGTAGTCGCCACACGCCTGCCGGATCGGTCGACAAACGTGCCTCCAGCACCGCACGGTAAACGCCCAAGGCGAGCGTGGTCGCCGCGAGGTCCTCGCTGCGAACCGCAGCAGCCCCCGGCGCGAGTGCATCGCTCGCCGTGCGTACCAGCAATGCGCCACCGTCGCCGGCGAGCACCCTGAGGCGCACATCGACCTGCGGCAGCGCGGCGCTACCGGCGTTGCGCACGATCCAGCGCAGGACCGCGTCGCGTCCCAACTGCACCGCGGCGTCTGGTTCCAGTTCCAGCCCACCCGTGAGGGTCGGCGGCGATGCTGCATCGACGATCGCCACGGTGCGTTCAGCGACGGACTCGAAGCTGCCGGAGACGACTCGCGCCACGATCCGCAGCGGGCCGACCGCAGCGGCGGCGGTCGGCACCTCGAACGGCACTACGGCTTCGAATCCAGGTCGCAGCGTGCCGAGCGCGCGGACAGTGGTCGCGACCGGCGCGCCATCGACCGCGACGGCGTCCAGAAGCAGCACCGCGTCGGCCAGCACCGCGTTGCCGTTCCGGTATTCGATGCGTGCGCGAGCCGACAGCGGCGCGCCGCGCACGACCGGCCCGGCCGGGACCGCGAGATCGAGCGACAGCACGCGCCAGGCATCGATTGCGAACGGCGCCTCCGCGGTTGCGACCGGCGCGCCGGCGGCATCGCGCAGCGTCGCGCGCAGGCGATAGGCGCCGCCAGCGCGGCCCATGGTCGGCCAAGCAATGTCGAAGTCGCGCCGCTGCGCGAATGCCAGCGCCGCCACCGGCAGATCGAGCACCTCGGCGACCGTGTCGCCACCTTCGTCCACCACGGCTGCCTGCAGCGCGCCATCGAAGCGCGCGCCGGGATTACTCACCGTCAGCGTCGCCGCAAGGGGCACGCCGATTGCCAGCAAGTCGCCGCGCAGCGCGAGTTCGAGCAGCGGCGCGCCGGCGGCCGAGACCGCAATGGTCCGCTGCGCGACGTTGTTGGTCTCATCGACCTCCACGATCGCGTTTGCACCATCGACGCTGGCACGCAGAACCCAAGTGCCGGCCGCATCGAGCGCTCCCAGGGGGAACTCGAGAGTGCGCGCGCTGGCGGCCGGCAGCGCCCCGCTGGCCTGCGGTGCCAAGCTGCGCGCCACGCCCGAGGGACTCGTGAGCCGCAACGCGACCGGTGCCGATGGCGCTGCCGCGAGTCCCCGGTTGCGCACCGTCACCACGGCCGCGAAAACCTCGCCGACTCGTCCGCCGGCCGGAACGGCGCGCAGGTCGGCGGGCCCGATCGCGAGGTCGGGCAGTTCACCCGCTTCCACCGTTACCGTGATCGGCGCCGATAGCGCTCCGAGGTTGTCGGCCGCGTCGCGCGCGCTCGCGCGGATCGATTGCGTCCCGGCCAGCAGCGGGAAAGCTCGCACGCAGAAGCCGCCCGGTGTATCGAGCACACGCACCCCATCGCGCAGCACGACGAGTCGATGCCCATGAGTCCAGGCGACGATCTCGCCGGTGGGCTCGGTGATCGAGATTGCCCCGGTGGCGAGCTCCACCACGTCCAGGCGTTGCGCGCTGCGCAGCACGACGTACCTGCCCGTCGGGTCCACGGCGAACGCATCGACTTCGAGCGGGAACTCGAGCCGATCGACGATGGCACCGCTGCCGAGCTCGACTTCGCGGAGCTGTGTGCCGGGTCCGGCCCGATGAAGAACGAGCACGCGGCGCCCGTCGGGCAGCCACTGGGCAGCCAATGGATTGCCGGAGATCGGCGTCTCCTGTCGCGAGCCGTCGAGGCCGAAGGCAATGGCCATGGATGCTCCGGAATTCAAGAACAGCAGCCGCGTGCCGTCGGGCGACCACTGGAAACGGCCGAGGACGGACGGCGAATCGATCTCGGCCAAAAGCCGCGGTTCACCCCCGCGTGTGTCCAACAGCCAAGCAGCTTCGGCGGCCTGTCCGGTGCGCCGCGCGAACGCGAAGATATGGCGGCCGTCCGGGGCCGCAAGCAGCACGCTTACATAGTCGAAGCCATCGCTCTGAACACTGCTGGCGAGCGTGGCGAAGTCGAGGCGCCGAATCACGGGCGTAGAGATGTCGGTGTACCAGAGTGTGCGGGCGTCGGCCGACACCGTAGCCAGCTGGGTGCTGACGGGCCAGCGGTTGATGAGCCGGCCGGTGTCGAGGTCGTGGATCTCGCTGCCCCTGCCGAATTCCGAGACGAGCAGCAGCCGCCCGTCCGGCGCTACGGCGTTGCTCAGTCCGGACTGCACGCCTGAGGTGATCGATCGCACAGTCCATTCTGCGGTCGCGCGCGCCTGCGCCGCCGCGCCGCGGTCGCTGCGCAGATCGATCCGCGCATCGGCTTCCGCGCTGCCACACACGCCGACGGTGGTGGCGCTGGTCGTGTATGCCCCACCCGCCGGCAATGGGAGGTTCAACAACGGCGGCACCGGCGGAGTGGCATCGCGCGGGATGACGCTGCGCACCGCGCCGGGCGCGCCGCGGTTGCCTGCGCGGTCACGCGCGAGCACGCGGTAAAAGTATGTGCGGCCATCGACCAGTGGCGCGTCGCGGAAACTGCTGGTCGCCTGAGTCGCGATTGCTGCAAACGGCCCGGCGGCCGCATCGGCCCGCTCCAGCACATAATCGACCGGCACAGCACCCGCGCCGGGCTGCCACTGCAGTTGCACCGCGCGCCCCTCCGGCAGTGCCTGCAGCGAGACCCACTGCGGCGCGCCCGGCAACTCCGCCTCGAACGTCAGCCGCACGATGTTCGACGGAACGCTGGCGTTGTCGAAGGCATCGACCGCGACCACGCTGTAGTCGAAGCCGCCGTTCGGTCGGTCGGCGTCCACGTAACGCCGCAGCGCCACGGCTTGCACGCGCGCGACGGCACTACCGTCGCGGCGCACGAGGTAGGCGGCCACATCCGCCGCGGGGCTCGCCGTCCACTCCAGCACCGCGTTGCTGCCGGAAACCGCGCCGGTGAGAACAACTGGCTCCGGCGGCGTGGCGTCGCCAACGTCGACCGCGGCGGCATCGGTGCCGGGGCCCTCGAAGGCAAAGCGCTCGACGGCCGAGACGCGGAACTGGTGACGACCGTCGGGCAGCACCTGCTGCACTGGCGGCTGCGCGACCGTCGGGCGTCGCACCAGGTCCACCTCGCTGATCGCGCCACCAGTCAGCGGCGGCACGCGGTGCAACAGCAGGCGCACGCGCTGCGTGCGGTAGACGATGTCGAACGGCACGAAGCGCTGCGCGTCGGCATTGCCGGTGAAGCCGCCGACTCTCACCCAGCGCCGACCGGACCACGCCTCGACCTCGGCATCCACCATGCGACGCGTGGCGTCGGCCGCCGCAAGGCGCAGTCCAACCACGTTCTCAACCGCTGGCGCGCGCAGCTCGATCACCAGCGGGCTGTCGAAGCGCCCGTCGAAACCGGGCGGAACCTCGACTGCGGTTTGCGGGTCGTTGTCGATCGCCCGTGACGGTTGGAAGAGATGTGGGCTGGTCGCGGTCAGCGCCGGGATGTCGCCGTCGCCCAGCAGCGGCCCGCCGTTGCGGAACACGCGGTACCCGATCGCCTCTCCGACCGGACGCGGCGTCCACGCGATGCTTGCGGTGCGCTCGAGCAGCGTCACTGACACTTCCGCCGGTGCCCCGGGTGGCAACGCGCGGTCGACGAACGTCTCGGCGGGAAGGCTGCGGTTGCCGTCCATATCGGTCACCCGCACTTCGAGGCGGTTCTCGCCGGCGCCGAGCGGCAGCCCGCTGAAGTTGAAGCGGCCGTCGGCGGCCGCGACGACCGGACCGATTTCGGTGGTCCCTGCCGAGGAGATGGCCGTGAGTCGCGCGGCACCTCCGGCCAACGATCGGCCTTCGAGCGCGGTCGACGCCACCGCGACCGGGGTGAAGGGCTCCGCCAGTTGCGGCGTGAAGATGCGCGCGAGCGCAGCAGGCGGCACCGCGGACACATTGCCCTCCGCGTCCACGGCGACCACGGTGCGGACGTTATCCGATGAGCCTTGGGCGTCGTCTTCATAGTCTCGGGCAGTCGACGGCAGCTCGGCGAGCGGATTCCCGCCTGCGCCGTAGCCGCGATAGACGCGGTAAAGCGCGACGTCGGTGGATGGCGAGGCCTGCCAGGACGTCCGGATGCGCAGACCATCGGCGCGGGCGCGGACTGCGGTTGGCGGGTCGGGCGGCGTGAGGTCGCCGAAGCGCACGGTCACGACCGGCGGCTGCGGATCCTCCCGCCCGCCCGCATCGCGGGCCAACGCCCGCAGTTGGTAGTTGCCGTATGGCAGGCCCTGCGGCGTCCATTCCACCGTCCAGGGCGGCACGGTCAGCAGCGCACCGATCGGCGCCCAAGCGCCGCCGGGCGTGCGCCAGGCAAAGGCCACCTGCACGATGTCGACGTCGGGCGACTGCGCGCGCAGGCGGATCGTGCGATCGAAGCGCTGCTCGGGCAACGGCTCGACCAGACTCAAGCGTGGCGGCGTGTTGTCGAGTTCAACCACCGCTTCGGTTGAAGGCTCGCTGACATTGCCGGCGCGATCGATCGCGCGCACGCGGTAGCGCAAGGTGCCGTCGCCCACGTCTTCGTCGATCCAGTTGTCGGCGGAAATGGCGTAGGGGCGCAAGTCCTGCGGCGGTGCGCCGGTGGCAGTGAGCAGCACGCCGTTGCGATAGACCAGATAGCCCAGCAGGTCGACCTCTGGATTGGGTGTCCAGTCGAGCGCGACATCGTTGCCGGTCGCGACGGCAGCCAGTCCCGTCGGTGCCGATGGCGGCCCGTTGTCGACCACGACCTGCGCCTCGACGTTGGCAAGATTCCCGGAACGGTCCACTGCCTCCAGTCTGAGTCGGTGCGCCGAAAGATCCGGCAATGCACGCGTGTCCCATTCGACCAACACGGCATCATCGCGCTCCTGCGCACCCTCGGCGAGCACGCTGGTTGCACCGCCGGCGATGGCCGTCGCGGTCAGTCGCCACGCGGACAGATCGGCGGCCGCCAGCACGCTGCCGCGAACCCCGACCACAGCGGCGACGTTTGCGGCATCGAGCGGCTGCGCCAGCACCACCGTCGGCGGCGTGCGGTCGAGGACTACATCGGCGGGCGTCGATCGCGGACTCTCGTTGCCGGCGCGATCGATCGCGGACACCGCGTAGCGCAGTCGACCTTCCGGGGCCAACGCATCGCGGAACGCGCTCTGTATCGGCTCCGTCGCCAACGGCACGCCGTTGCGATAGATGCGATAGCCGGCAAGGTCGGTGGCGGGGACGTCGGACCAATCCAGCGCCACATCGCGATTGTCCACCGGGGTGGCGACCAGTCCGGTCGGCGCCGGTGGTGGTTCAGTGTCGATGCGCAGTGCGACCGTCGCCGTGGTTGCCAGCCCCGCGCGGTCCTCCACGGTCAGACGCAACAGGTACTCGCCTTCCGGTCGCGACAACACCGCATCGAACAGCGGTCCCGATAGCACCGGCGCTTCGCCGTCGAAGAGGTCTGAGAACTGGCCCGCCGCTGCACCGCCAGCCGGTGCCAACGCGATGCGGTAGCCAAGGAAGTTTGCGTCGCTGGCGGTGCCTTCGACCCGCAATTCGCTGCGGATCGCAGCGCCCGTCACCGGCCGCGTGAGGACCGCCACTGGCGGCGTTCCGTCGATCACCACCGGACGCTCTGTTCGCGCGCTATTGCCTGCGCGATCGGTGGCAGTGAGCACGAGACGCACCTCGCCATCCGCCTGCTGCGCCGGCCAGGCGTGGATCGAACCGCCAGCCACTACTGCCGCTTGGCCGGTGGCGAGCGCCACCGCGGCGGACCCGGCGCGCTCCAAGCGCAGTTCCCAGCGCTCGAGGTTTGTATCGCCGACCGCGCCCGCCACCGAGACGGTGCCATTGCGCCGCAGCACCGCGCCGTTTGCCGGCGAGGCAATTTCGAGCGCCGGTGCAGTGCGGTCGACGACAAACCGATGATCCACCCGTGCACTGTTGCCAGCCCGATCGGTGGCCGACCCGACCAGCCGATAGGCGGTCTCCGCGAGTGCGTCGGATGTCGACAGCACCACATCGACTGCATCGGTGCCCGCGGCACGCGTGAGCTCTACGCCGTCGGTCTCGCGGCGCAACGCGACCTGATAGGACTCCAAGCGCGGTTCCGCAATCGAAACACCAATCGCGCGCCCGGACGCCACGAACGCCGCACCGTCGGGCAGCGGCTGCAGCACTGGCGGCGCGGTATCGACCGTGACTGCGAAGACCTGGGTTTCCGACGCCGCGGGCTGGGCGGCATCCACGACCTGCAGTTCGATCCGGTATGCGCCATCGGCGACCGCGGTCGAGCCTCCGGCGCGACCATCCCAGGTCCAGTTGCTCGCGCCAGCCGGCAGCGGCACGTCGCTCGCGAGAACCCGTTGCAGCGCACCTCCATCATCGACCACGCGCACCGTCGCCCGGACCGCGCGTGCCAGCACGACCTCGAGTCGCGTGGTGTCGCGCACGCCATCGCCATTGGGCGAAAACAGCGGTGGCGCCACCGATCCGTCGGCGACCAACTGCGACGGGGCTTCGAGCACGATAGCCACGTCCACCCGCGCCATGTTGTCGAGCATGTCCTCGGCGACCAGTGCAATCGTCGCAGCGCCTGCCAAGCTGCCACGCGGCCACTGCGCGAGCCGCGCTGGCGGAGAGACGCGCGCCGTGCCCTCGTCCACCGGTGCCAGCACTGATCCAGGGGCGGAAGATCCTGCAAGAACTTGCCAACGTGCGAGCCGCGGATCATCGACAGCGCCGCGGATCTCGACCTGCAGTCCACCCACGGCAGCCCCGGAGGAGGGCTGGGTCAACGACACGGTCGGCGGCGTGCGGTCCACGCGCAAGCGGTATTCGAAACGCTTGGAGAAACCGCAGGCGTCGCGCATCTCCAGACGCAGGCCGTAGAGCCCTTCGGCCAGCGGGCTGTCGCCAAGGCTGCCGTCCCAAGTCAGGCGCATCGCAGGGGACTCGGCGAATCCGTCCTGGACGGTGGCGAGGGGCGGATCGAGGAGCGCCGAGCCCGCTACGCCGGCCTGCGCGAGGCCGTGCATGGTCAAAGAAAAGTCGACTCGCTCGCCGAGGCGATAGGGCAAAACGATGCGCTGGAAGCGGCCACGCCCGGACAGGCCGAGCACCGCGACGACGCCCGTCGTCTCGATGACCGGCCCCGGCATCTCGTTGGGCCCCTCTTCGACTTCCAGCATCGAGTCGACGAACACGGTCTGCCGCGCACAAACCTGCGCCCCGGACCAGTCCCAGGCGCGGACGCGCAACGTGGCGGTGCCGTTGATCAGAGAAGGGAGAAGGCGGTCACGGGGCTCGACTTGAACGCTACCGAGAAAACCGTTGACCGGACCATCAGCGACCTTGCCGCCCTCTCGCCACGCTAGCGGCGTAGCGCCCTCGCCGACGCCGGAGTGGTGCCAGGTAACCCCCGGGTTGCCGCCGTCGACCGCGCCCAGCAGCGGCACGCTCTGCGGCTGCAGAGGCCCACCTCGAGTGGCGCAGATCCTGGCGCCAGCGGCCGGCTCGAAGATCGCGGCACTTCCGGGCGTTCGATCGACGACTAAAGGCGTGGGCGCCAGTTGCACCAGTCCCTGGCCGCGGTCGACGCTGACCAGAACTTCCGCAGCGCCGGGCGCGAGCGCAGTGGTGTCGAGGTCCATCCAAAGCGGATTGCTTTTCACGTACCCAACTGTGACCGCTGGTGCAAACAGCCGATCAAGCACCGGCTCTTCGATACCGGTGACCGGGTCGCGAACCGCGACGACGGTTCGCCGCACGGTAGCGGTCGTGTCACGGAGGGCAGTGCCCACTCCGAGCTGCACACCGCCGCTTGGGGTGGCGGCGCACTCGGCCCCCAGCAGGGGTTTGACGACCGCCTCCAAACCCACCGTTCCGACCAAAGTCGGTGGACCGACGCACGGCCGGGCCTCGGTTGCGACCGCGCGCGCGCCCTCCACCCGCGCCGCAAGACGAGCCACGGCCAGCGCCTTGCGCTGCGCGGTCTCGGCGGACTGAATCTCTGCCAGCGCGGCAGGCGACAACTGCACAAGGGCGCCACCTGCCTCGACGGACAGCACTGTCGCGGCGCCGACGACCAGCCCAATGTCGATGCGATCGAGCGACTGCAGGCCATCCGGCGGCTGCAGGCTGAAGCCTGCAAAGCGCATGGCCCCCGTGACCTCTCCAGGTGCGAGGCCCGCGTTGACCAGCAGCCGTTCCCGGACGTTGGCCGAGACAAGGGTATCTCTGGCCGGGGGCGCGGCTGCGCAAGCCAGCTCGAATTCGAGGCCACCGGGTGGATCGAAGCGAATCCAGTTCGAGGCAAGGCGCGAGCCGTCGACGCGTCGTCCCACAACCCGCGCGAGGAATGCGCGACCTTCGGCCAGTGACGCTGTATCCGCAACGGCGTCGACGTACTGCCAGTGCGCCGGCGGCTGCGTCAGGGGGCACCCGGCAACGGCG
>JBBSDI010000141.1:0-8800 GCA_038249585.1 Lysobacterales bacterium
CCACCAACAAAAACGGCCCGCTGTGCGGGCCGTCGTTGTTGGTGGCTGGGGGACTAGGATTCGAACCTAGATAAACAGAGTCAGAGTCTGTTGTCCTACCGTTAGACGATCCCCCATGAGATCGGTACGGATCCGCGCTCTGACCGCGGGCGCCTGCTAAGGGGCAGGCGCAGGAAACCCCGTGATGTTTAGCGCTTGGAGTACTGCGTCGCGCGGCGTGCCTTGTGCAGGCCGACCTTCTTGCGCTCGACTTCGCGCGCGTCGCGGGTCATGAAACCGGCCTTGCGCAGCGGCGACTTGAGGGCGTCGTCGTATTCGACCAGGGCGCGCGAGATGCCGAGGCGGATCGCGCCGGCCTGGCCGGTCATGCCGCCGCCTTCCACCGTGACCACGACATCGAAGCGGTCGACCAGTTTGGTCAGCTCGAGCGGCTGGCGCACGATCATGCGCGAGGTCTCGCGGCCGAAGAACTCGTCGAGCGGACGGCCGTTGACCACGATCTGGCCCTTGCCGGGGCGCAGGAAAACGCGTGCGGCGGAGGACTTGCGACGGCCGGTGCCGTAATTCTGGGTAGCTGCCATGTGGATTCCTGGATCAGGCCTTGATGTCGAGCGTCAGCGGCTGCTGTGCCGCGTGCGGGTGGTCGGGGCCCTTGTAGACCTTGAGCTTCTTGAACATCGCGCGGCCGAGCGGATTCTTCGGCAGCATGCCCTTGACCGCGATTTCGATCACGCGCTCGGGGTGCGATGCCAGCAGGTCGCGCAGGCTGGTGGTCTTGAGGTTGCCGATGTACCCGGTGGTGCGGTGGTACATCTTGTCCTGCAGCTTCTTGCCGGTGACCGTGATCTTCTCGGCATTGACCACCACGAGGTAGTCGCCGGTGTCGATGTGCGGCGTGAAAATCGGCTTGTGCTTGCCGCGCAGGCGGTGCGCGAGTTCGGTGGCGAGCCGACCGAGGGTCTTGTTGGACGCATCGATCAGATACCAGTCGCGCTGGACGGTCTCGTTCTTGGCGCTGACTGTCTTCATAAGGGCAACTCCCTGGACGGGGATTTTTGACGGAAAAGGCGCGCGAGAATAGCTGCAGCCGCACGAACTGGCAAGTCCGCTGCCTGGATTCGGGGCAGGCGACTGGCCAGGCCGGACCGCGGCGCGATGATCCGGTCCCATCGGGAACCAGGACCGCCTAGCATGACGAGATCCGGAGACCCCGCAGGCTGGCGAGGGTGCATGTTACCATTCTTGACCTTTTCGAGCATGCGCCATGCCCGACCTCCACGATGAGCGGCGTTTGGAACCCCGCTTCCGGACCGCCGGCAGCGCGACCCTCAGGGTTGGCCGCAAGGAAATTCGCGCATTGGTGCTGGATCTGTCGCTCAACGGCCTGAAGCTCAGCCGTCCGGACCCGTTCGAGGCGGTGGTCAATGCGCGGTTCCCGATTTCGCTCGCGATCGGCCAGGGCAAGCCGTTCAAGGCCGAGGTGAAGCTCGCCCACGCCGAGCCGGGCTGGCTCGGACTGGAGTTCGTCGACATGCCGCCGCACGACTTCGGCGTGCTGGCCGGCATCATCGAGCAGTTCGAGCGCCTGCGCCGCCAACAAAGCGCGCGATGAACGCACTGCCGCGCCTGTGCGTGCTGGCAATCCTGCTGCTGCCGCTGGCCGGCTGCGCCCGTGAACCTGCACTGCCCACGGTCGAGCTCAAGGGTCAGCGATACAGCGTCGAGATCGCAGACGACATCGCCGAGCAGAGCCAGGGACTGATGTTCCGCCGCGAGATGGCGCCCGACCACGGCATGCTGTTCACCTACGACCGCGCGCAGCCGCAGGCGTTCTGGATGCGCAATTGCGAGATCGCGCTCGACATCCTGTTCTTCGACGGCCAAGGGCACTTCATCAACGGCCACTACGGCGCACCGCCGTGCCGCTCCGCGCAGTGCCCGAGCTACGCGAGCAACCGTCCCGCGCGCTACGTGCTGGAGCTCAACAGCGGTGTGGGCCGCGCCCTGGCGCTCAAGGAAGGCGATCCACTGACGATGCCGGAAGCCGTGGCGCAGTAGCCGGCTGGGCGACCCGCTCGCGGGTTGCGGCATCGAGCATCGCGAGCACCGCCACACCGCAGCGATAGGGCACCAGCCGCACGCCCGCCAGCACGCTGGCATCCGCGCCCTCGTCGGGCATCGGAACGAACACCTTGATCTGCACAGCATCCTCCTTGCGGGCGAAGACCCGCCGCGGAAGCCATCCCATCACCGTAAGACGACCGCCGCATGACCGACGAGTGGCGGAATCCGGGCGCGCGGGATGGCTTGATTCGCGGCGCGGTTCATCCTAATAAGGAGGTGTGGACAACGACCCTTCTCGCCCCGCCCCCGAACGCGCCTGGGAATTCCTGCGCGATGCCCGCGATGAGGACATCCCGCTGGTGTGGGCGGCCCTGACCATCGCGCGCGACGAATATCCCGATCTGGATGTGGCCGCCTACGAGCAGCGCATCGTCGATTGGGGCAAGCGCGTGCGCGGCACCGCTGAGGTCGATCCGATGCAGGGCCTGCGCGCGGTCAATGCGCTGCTCTACGACGAGATCGGCATGAGCGGCAATCAGCAGGACTACTACGACCCGCGCAACAGCTACCTCAACGAGGTACTCGACCGCCGCCTCGGCATCCCGATCAGTCTCGGCGTGCTGCAGATCGAGCTGGCCCAGCACGCCGGCCTGCCGCTGCAGGGCGTGTCGTTCCCGGGCCACTTCCTGCTCTCGATGCCGGTCGACGGCGGCGTGCTGGTGCTCGATCCCTACCATCGTGGCCGCTCGATCGACGTGCAGGAGCTCAAATCGCGCGCGCAGCCGCATGTGGGCGACCAGGACCTGCACGACGAACAGCTCTCGGAATTGCTTGCGCCGGCGAGCAATCGCGCGATCCTGTCGCGCATGCTGCGCAACTTGAAGGCGCTTTACGTGGAGCTCGAAGACTGGGCGCGCGCGGTGCGCTGCGCCGACCGCCTGCTCACTCTGGACCCGAACCTGGCCGAAGAGCAGCGTGATCGCGGCCTTTTGTACCTGCGCGTGGGCCATACGGCCGCAGCGCGAGCGGATCTGAACGCCTACCTGGGGCGGGTGCCGCCGCCGGAGGACGCCGCGAAGATTCGCGACGTGCTGGTCAAGTCCGGTCGCGAGCGCAGTCGGCTGAATTAGGGCGAGCGGATGCTCTGCGGTCGCCACAATGGCAGCGACGCGCATGATCCGGGACTCCGCCGTCGCCGGCATGCCGGCTCCCACCGCGAGATAGTGAGTTCGAGGCAAGCATTGCCAGCGGTGGGAGCTGCCATGGCAGCGACCGGAGTCGCTGCAAGTTGCAAGGTTGCGGTCGCCGGCACGGCAGCGACCGAGGCGATCGCAGGTGCCGCGGCAACTCCGCTCAGACCTGCACCATCTCGAAGTCGGACTTCGACACCCCGCAGTCGGGGCAGCTCCAGGTGTCCGGGATGTCTTCCCAGCGCGTGCCGGCGGCGATCCCGTCGTCGGGCCAGCCATCGGCTTCCTTGAAGATGAAACCGCACACGACGCACATGAAAACGCGCCAGGGCTGCCCGTCGGGGCCCGGATTGGAATTGCTCATGGGATAGGCCGGAGATTGCTTGCCGCGTATTGTGGCAGGCCCCAGCCTGCGGGCCAACTCGCACCATGACCACGGTCCCTGCCCTGCCGCGCGGCTTGTATTTGCTGACCCGCGAGACCGCCGACACCGCAACGCTGCTGCACATCGTCGCCGCGGCACTTCACGGCGGCGCGGTGGCGGTACAGTACCGCGACAAATCCGGCGACTGCGCACGACGGCTGCGGCAAGCCGGCGCGCTGGTGGCACTGTGCAGCGCGCACGGCGTGCCATTGATCATCAACGACGATGTGGCGCTGGCCGCGCAAGTGGGTGCTGCAGGCGTTCATCTGGGTGAAACAGATGTGTCTATTGCCGATGCCCGCGCGCAGCTTGGTGCTCGCGCGATCATCGGTGCGTCCTGCTACAACGATCCTGCGCGTGCCGCACGGCGCGCGGCCGAAGGTGCGAGCTATCTGGCCTTCGGCAGCTTTTTCGACTCGGCAACCAAGCCGGCCGCGCGTCGGGCGCACCCGCTGCAACTGCGCCAAGCGCGCCGCCACGGCCTGCCGCTGGTGGCGATCGGCGGCATCAGCGCCGGCAATTGCGGGCCGCTGATTGCGGCCGGTGCAACGCTGCTGGCGGTGATCAGCGGCGTATTCGATGCAGACGATCCGCGTGCGGCAGCGGCCGCCATTGCATCTTGTTTCGGCGTGGCTTCCGATCACGCCCGTGACGGGGGAATCAATGCGCTGCGCGATCCGTGACAACCCCGGCGCGCGCCGCGACAATATCGGTTTGCCGAGGCGCATGCATGAGCAGCAACCACGAATTGTTCACCCGCGCCCTCGACCTGATGCCCGGCGGCGTCAACTCGCCGGTGCGCGCATTCAAGTCGGTGGGCGGCGAACCGTTTTTCACCGCGCGCGCCGCCGGCGCCTACCTGTGGGATGTCGAGGGCAAGCGCTACATCGACTACATCGGCTCATGGGGCCCGATGATCGCCGGCCACGCGCATCCGAAAATTCTTGCAGCAGTGATGGAGGTAGCCCGGAACGGCCTGTCCTTCGGCACCCCGAATCCGCTCGAAGTGACGATGGCTGAACGCCTGAATCGCATCGTGCCGAGCCTCGAGATGGTGCGCATGGTCAACTCCGGCACCGAGGCGACGATGGCTGCGGTGCGCGTGGCGCGCGGCTTTACCGGGCGCCAGCGCATCGTCAAGTTCGAAGGCTGCTACCACGGCCATGGCGATGCCTTTCTGGTCAAGGCCGGATCCGGCGCACTGACCCTGGGCCTGCCCGACTCGCCGGGTGTGCCCAGGGCGCTGGCCGATCTCACCGCCACCCTGCCGTACAACGACATCGATGCGGCCACCCGGATGTTCGATGAGATCGGCAGCGAGATCGCAGCACTGATCATCGAGCCGGTGGTCGGCAACGCCAACTGCATCCTGCCGCGTCCGGGTTATCTGCAGGCGCTGCGCGAGCTGTGCACGCAACACGGTACGCTGTTCATCTTCGACGAGGTGATGACCGGATTCCGGGTCGCGCTTGGCGGCGCGCAGCAGCTGTACGGCGTAGCCCCGGACCTGTCGACCTTCGGCAAGGTGATCGGCGGCGGCATGCCGGTCGGCGCCTACGGCGGGCGGCGCGAGATCATGTCGCAGGTCGCACCGGCCGGACCGATCTACCAGGCCGGCACGCTGTCGGGCAACCCGGTGGCGATGGCGGCAGGTCTGGCCACCCTCGATCTGATCGAAGTGCCTGGATTCCACGCCGAGTTGAAACGCAAGACGCACGCCCTTTGCGATGGCCTGGAAGCCGCGGCCCGACGCGTCGGCGTGGACTTCACCACCAACCATGTGTGCGGCATGTACGGGCTGTTCTTCAGCAGTGAACGGGTCGAGACCTATGCGCAGGCCACGCGCTGCGACGTGGCGATGTTCCGGCGCTTCTTCCACGCGATGCTCGAGCGCGGCGTGTACCTCGCACCAAGCGCCTACGAGGCGGGTTTCATCTCCGCCGCGCACAGCGAGTACGACATCGCCGACACCATCGCCGCCGCCGAAGAGTCCTTCGCGGTGGCCAAGGCCGGAGCGTGAAATGAGCCATCCGCCGCGCGCACTGCAGCCGGAGACGCTGGCCATCCATGCGGGTGCCGAGCCGGATCCGGCCACCGGCGCGGTGGCCCCGCCGATCCACCTGTCGACGACTTTTCGCCACGGACCGGCAGGTGAGTCGGAAGCCGGCTACGAGTATGTACGCGGCGCCAATCCCGGGCAGGATCGACTCGAGGCCGCACTGGCCGCGATCGAAGGCGCGCCGGCGGCGCTCGCATTCGCTTCCGGCATGGCGGCGATCGACCACGTGTTCGCCGAGTTTCCGCCCGGCACCCACGTGCTGCTGCCCAACGACTACTACCACGGTGTGCGTACGCTGGCGCGCGAAGTCCTGCCCGCGCGCGGCATCACCACGCAGATGGTCGACCAGACCGACCTCGACGCGGTGCGCGCCGCGATCACGCCGGCAACGCGAATGATCTGGGCCGAGACGCCGTCGAATCCGCAGTGCCGGATCTCGGATCTCGCAGCACTGGCACAGTTGGCGCACGCACACGGCGCGATCCTCGGCGTCGATTCGACCTTCGCCAGTCCCGTCCTGCAGCAGCCGATCGCGCTGGGCGCCGACATCGTGATGCAGTCGACCACCAAGTACATCGCCGGCCACAGCGATGTGCTCGGCGGCTCGCTGGCGTTCGCGCAGCGCGACGAGCGCTACGAGCGCATCTCGCGGCGTCGCTATATCCAGGGTGCGGTGCTGTCGCCGTTCAACGCGTGGCTGACCCTGCGCGGCATCCGCACGCTGCCCGCGCGCATGGCGTGGCACTGCCGCAACGCGCGCGCAGTCGCGCAGTTCCTCGCCGCGCACCCTGCAGTGGAGTGCGTGCACTATCCGGGCCTTTCGAGCCATCCGCAGCATGCGCTGGCAGCGCGCCAGATGCGCGACTTCGGCGGCATGCTGTCGGTGCGCATCCTCGGCGGACGCGAGGCCGCGCTGGCAGTGGCCGGCAAGCTGCGCGTGTTCACCAATGCAACCAGCCTCGGCGGCGTGGAAAGCCTGATCGAACACCGCGCTTCGGTGGAGGGCGCGCATCGCGTCTCACCGGAGAACCTGTTGCGGGTGTCGGTGGGACTGGAGCATCCGGACGATCTGCTGGCGGATCTGGGCCAGGCGCTGGACTGAGGCCGATTGCGCGATGCCGCAGGTGGGTTGGCAGCGCACGAATCCGCGCGGCTACCTCAAACCCGCACCACCACCCACTGGTTGGGCGAGGTGCCGAAATGGCTGAACCAGCGCGGCAACTCGGTGACCAGCTGCGAGGGGCCCGGCCAGGTCGGTACATCGTCGAGCACCACGAAACCACCCTTGGCCACGAACGGCGACCAGAACTCGAAGTCCTGGCGGACGCTGTCGTAGTCGTGCGCGGCATCGATATGCAACACGCCGATCGGATCGCCCATGCTCCAGCGCCGCGCAGCTTCCAGCGTCGTCATCCGCCATGGTTCGACGCGGCGCTCCAGCCCCAGGCGCGCCATGTTGGCGCGGAACTCGTCGAACAGCTGGTCTTGCGCATAGTTGGCAAGCATCGCGGCATGGCCCGGTTCGTTCGAGGTGCCGGCCCAGGTATCCACCGCCACCACGCGCCCCTCGCCGCGATCGAGCAGTCCCATGCCCAGCCACGCGGTGGACCGGCCCTTCCACGAGCCGAGCTCCACCACTGTAGGCACCGGAGCGCGCAGGCGCGCCAGTTGGTACAGCACACCGCCGGCATTCGGATCGAGCCAGCCCTGAATCGGGTCGATCAATGGCCCGAGATCGCGCAGCCGCTCAAGCAGCACATTGCGGTCGAGCTCGGTCACGCGTGATGCATCGTTGGCGGCGGTGCTCATGCCCGGCGGTTTCCTGCGGTCGACAGCGCGCAGGGTAGCGCGCGCAAGGCAGTGCTCAAAGGAACAAGTCCGGTGTCAGTGGCCGGGTCGCGTCGACGGCGTAGCCACTGAAGTCTTGCACGCCGGCTTCGCGCAGTACGTCTTCATCGAGCAGGAACTGACCGCTGCGCGCCCAACTCGGCGTGGTGAGCACCGCGTGCGCAGCATCGGCCATGATTTGCGGCGTGCGGCAGTTGCGCGGATCGATGCCGGGGATCATTGCCAGCGCTGCGGTGTGGATCGCGGTTCGCGGCCACAGCGCGTTGACCGCAACCCCGGCGGCGCGGAACTCCTCGGCCATCCCGAGCACGCACTGGCTCATGCCGTACTTGGCCATCGTGTAGGCGAGATGCGGGCCGAACCAAACCGGGTCCATGTTCAACGGCGGCGACAGGGTCAGGATGTGCGGATTCTCGGACTCCAGCAGATGCGGAAGGCATGCCTGCGAGCACAGGAAAGTGCCGCGCACGTTGACCCCGAACATCAGGTCGAAGCGCTTCATCGGCGTGTGCAGGGTGCCGGTGAGCGAGATCGCACTGGCATTGTTGACCAGGATATCGATGCCGCCGAAGCGCTCGACTGCAGCGGCTACTGCGGCACGGACCTGGTCCTCATCGCGGATATCGCATTGGATCGCCAGCGCCCGGCCACCGGCAGCTTCGATTTCGGCCGCAGCCGTATGGATGGTGCCCGGCAGCTTGGGATTGGGCACGTTGCTCTTGGCAGCGATCACCACGTTGGCACCATCGCGCGCCGCGCGCAGGCCGATCGCAAGACCAATCCCGCGCGAAGCACCGGTGATTAACAGGGTTCGATTGGCAAGCGATGCGGTCATGGGGTCGGCCTCGGGGTGCTGGGCGGATCATAGGGCTGAAGGGATCGAGCGGGTGGGTTGGTAGGTGGTGCCTTGTGGGCTTGAAGCGCGCGGTTGCAGATCTGGCAGTGACAGCCCTTTCTCGCTGTGGGAGCTGCCATGGCAGCGACCGGGGTCGCGGCTGAAGCCGAGGTGGCAGTCGCCGGCATGCCGGCTCCCACAGTGAGGTGGGCTCGGGGCAAGCCTGGTGGCGTCGGAGTGCGGGATTAAAAGGAGTGCGCTTCAACGCACTCCTTTCTTGCCTCGGCTGCGCTGTCCATGCTCCGCAGTCCGTTCGGCATCCATGCCTCACCCTCGGCCAGAAAGGAGTGGGCGTCAACGCCCCACGTTATTTCCTCGGC
>JBBSDI010000142.1:0-8785 GCA_038249585.1 Lysobacterales bacterium
CGCCAAAACCCTGGGAGGAAGGCTCATGGCAACAGGTACCGAGGGCGTGAATGCCCGCCGCGCGGAGTACTGGCGGCGTACCGTCAGGCTCACCGCGATTCTGCTCGCGATCTGGTTCGTGGTCACCTATGTGGTGGCATTCTTCGCCGTACCGCTGAACAACTTCAAGTTCTTCGGTTTTCCATTCGCGTTCTACATGGGCGCGCAAGGCGCTTTGGTGATCTATCTGATCCTCATCGTCTACTACGCGCGCTACATGAATCGGCTCGATCGCGAGTTCGGCGTAGCGGAGGAGGACTGAGCATGGCAACCGCCACCGGTGGTGACTTCATTTCGCGGCTGCCGCGCATCTACGGAATGTATACGGGGGGCTTCCTGGCCTTCGTGATCGTGCTGGCACTGCTCGAGCACTACATGAATCTGTCCGATCGCACGATCGGCTATGTGTTCCTGGCAGCGACGATCGGTCTGTACGCGATGATCGGCTTCATGAGCCGCACCATGAACTCCGACGAGTACTACGTCGCGGGCCGCCGGGTGCCGGCGGTGTTCAACGGCATGGCGACGGCGTCGGACTGGATGAGTGCTGCCTCGTTCATCGGCATGGCCGGTACGCTCTACGTGCAGGGTTACGACGGGCTGGCCTTCATCATGGGCTGGACCGGCGGCTATGTGCTGGTCGCACTGCTGATAGCGCCCTACCTGCGCAAGTTCGGCCAATACACGATCCCGGACTTCCTCGGCGCGCGCTACGGCGGCAATTCGATCCGCCTGATCGGCGTGGTCTGCGCGATCGTGGTCTCGTTCGTGTACCTGATGGCGCAGCTGTCGGGCGCGGGCCTGATCATGAGCCGCTTCCTCGGCATCGAGATGATGTACGGCATTATCGCCGCCCTCGGCGGCGTGCTGGTGTGCTCGATGCTTGGCGGCATGCGCGCGGTGACCTGGACCCAGGTCGCGCAGTACATCGTGCTGATCGTGGCCTATCTGATCCCGGTGGTGTGGATGTCGATCAAGGTGACCGGCAATCCGATCCCGCAGCTCGCCTACGGCGGCGTGCTGGAGCAGATCGCCGTGCTCGAACAGCAGTTCGGGGTCGTCGCCGGCCACGTGCAGCCGTTCACCCGCACCGATATGGCCAACTTCATGGCCCTGACCTTCTGCCTGATGGTCGGCACCGCCGGCCTGCCGCACGTGCTGATGCGGTTCTACACCGTGCCCTCGGTGAAGGATGCGCGCACCTCGGTGGGCTGGGCGTTGCTGTTCATCTGCCTGCTGTACTTCACCGCCCCGGCGTATGCGGTGTTCGCCAAGCACGCGGTATACACCGATGTCATCGGCAAGGGCTTGGCCGAACTGCCGCAGTGGGTCGCCTATTGGGGCAAGATCGGCGTGGTCGCGGTGTGCGATGCGGTCGATGCGGCCACCACCATCAAGGGTTGCACCGCGGCCGGCAACGGCGACGGCATCGTGCAGTTGAAGGAGTTGTGGCTGCACGGCGATGCCATCGTGCTTGCCACCCCTGAAATCGCCGGCCTGCCGTATGTGATCTCGGGCCTGGTCGCGGCCGGAGGTCTGGCCGCGGCACTGTCGACCGCCGATGGCCTGTTGCTGACGATGTCGAATGCGCTCTCGCACGATTTCTACACCAAGATCGTCAACCCCAACTCGTCGGTGACGCAGCGTCTGACCATCGCCCGCGTGATGTTGGTAGCCCTCGCCGCGATCGCCGCCTACGCCACTATCCACGCGCCAGCGACGATCCTGCAGCTGGTCGGTCAGGCCTTCTCGCTGGCAGCCTCGGCGTTCTTTCCGGCGCTGGTCCTCGGCGTGTTCTGGAAGCGTGCCAACAAGGCCGGCGCGATCGCCGGCATGCTGGTGGGCTTCCTGCTGGCCGGTTACTACATCGCCGGCGTGGGCTGGAACTTCAACGCCCTGCTGGGTGTGGGTTTCTTCCCCGATCCGGGCCCGACACCGGCCAATCCGGGCGTCGATGGTCGCTGGTTCGGCATCAACGCGATCAGCGGCGGCATTTTCGGCATGCCCGCCGGCATGCTGACCATGATCGTGGTCTCGCTGCTGACCCGCGATACCTCGCCGGAGATCAAGGCGATGGTGGAGAACCTGCGCTACCCGCGGATGGCGAAAGCCTGAGCGGCATCGGTCACGCCGGCCCGAGCGCTTCGGGTCGGTCGCGCCAAGCACGACGCCGGGCTCGACCCGGCGTCGTGTTCTCCAAAACTTGCCTGCACGCTAACGTCGGCCCATGTATGCACTGCTGAATTTCGTGCTGGCCCTGCTGATGTGGACCCTGGTCGGGCGCGCCGTGCTGTGGCTGATCGTCGGCGGCAATGCGCAGGGCAACTTCGTCTATCGCTTCTTTACCCGCGTGCTGGCGCCGATCCTGCTGCCTACGCGGGCGCTGCTGCCACGCATGATTCCCGACGCGCACATCGGCTGGTGGGCGTTCGCGCTGCTGCTGCTGATGCGCTTGGCGCTGTACATGCTGGCATTCACGCAGGGCTGGCTGCCGACTGCCGCTGGCAGCTGAACTGCCGCCGCAGTCGCGCGCTCAGCGCGGCGCGCCGCGGGTGCTCAGTCGCCGCCGCTCCCGCCAACAGTCCCACCACTGTCGCCGGCGGTATCCGAGCGAGCACGCTCGTGCGCGGTGCGATTACCCGACTCCGCGCCTGCAGTGGAATAGGCGCCGACGCGAAAATCGATCTCGACGCCACGCTCGGCCCGTTGCTGCTCAAGCCGCGCAGGTGGCCGCGCTGCGGGCTGTGCCGGCAACTGCGCGGGTTTGGCACGCGCCTCCGGCGCCACATTGAGCTTCTTCGCATCGAGCAGGACCGACAGCTCGCGGCTCGACTGCGCCTGCGACACCGACTCGACCCGCGCGGCTGCGAACGCGAACACCGCGCCCACCATGCCACCGAGGGCCAGCAGCAGGCCCAGCACGAGTACACCGACGGACTGCGTACCGAAGCTGATCACAAAGCCCAGCAGCGATACCGCGAGCATGATCCAGCGCATGATGGCATCTCCCGGATGATGGTCCGGAGTCTCGCATGCGCGGTGCCCGTTGCTCGTCGCGTTGGTCGGGATTTCAGCCGCATTTGCCGGCAATTCAGCCCGCTGGCGACCGCTTCAGATGTTCCCGAGCGCGCGCAGGGTCTGCGCCGGAGGGGTGGCCACGATGCGCCGTGTAGCCAGCATGCCGGTCACGGTCACGGCCAGCATGCCGAGCGCGCCGCCGAGTGCTGGCAGGCGCCAATCCCAGACCCATGGCATATCGAACACCTGGGTGGCGATCACGCCGGCGAGGATGCTGGCCGCGACCGCGGCGACCAGACCGGCCAGCAGGCCGATGGCGACGAACTCGGTCAGCTGCGCGAGGCGTAGCTGGCGCCGGTTGGCGCCGAGCACGCGCATCACGCCGCCTTCCAGCAGACGTTCGTCCTGGGTCGCGGTGACCGCGGCGATCAACACCAGCAGGCCGGCGGCCAGCGTGAAGTAGAAGACATACTCCACCGCCTTGGACACCTGGTCGGCGGTCGATCGCACCTGGGTCAATACCGCTTCGATATCGATCACCGACAGGTTCGGAAAGCGCAACACCAGCTGATCGGATGCGCCGCGATTGTCCGCCGGGACGTGGATCGAGGTGATGTAGCTCATCGGATAGTCATCGAGCGATCCGGGCGATCCGACCACGAAGAAATTCGGACGGAAGCTGCCCCAGTCGACCTTGCGCAAGCTGGTGATGGTCGCTTCCCAGGGCCGGCCGGCGATGTCGAAGCGCACCCGATCGCCGAGCTTCCAGCCGAGCGCCTCGGCGATGCCTTCCTCGACGCTGATCTGTGGCGATGCCGCTGCGGCGTCGGCGAACCAGCTGCCTGCCACCAGGGTATTGTCGTCGCCGAAGTCTGCGGCCTGGCTCAGATTGAACTCGCGCTCGGCCAGCCGCTGCGAACGTATGCCGCGCGCGGCGTAGTCCGCGCCGCGCACCGGCTGTTCGTTGACTGCGGTCAGGCGTCCTCGCACCATCGGCCACAGTTGCGGATCGACCACGCCCGCATCACGCAGGAAGTCGCGCACCGGCTGCGCCTGGTCGGGCTGTACGTTGATCACGAAACGATTCGGCGCATCGGCCGGCAGCTCGTCCTGCCAGCGTGCGAGCAGGTCGGTGCGCACCAGGGTCAGCAGCAGGATCGCCATCAGGCCCAGACCCAGCGCACTGATCTGCGCCACCGATGCACCGGCACGCCGACTCACATTGGCCAGCCCATAGCGCCATGGGCCACGCAGTCTGCCGCGGACCCTGCGCAGCACCGCGATCAGCAGCAGCGCCAAGCCTGCGAGCGCGGCCAGCGTGGCGAGGATGCCGAGCAGCACTGCCGTGCCCAGTTGCGGCGAGCCCGCCTTCCACCACACGAGGGCTGCCAGTCCCGCCAGCCCCGCCACGGCGGTGATCAGCGCGCTCGCCTCGGTGTCGCCGACATCGCGGCGCAGCACGCGCAATGCAGGCACCCGCCGCAGCGCCAGTACGGGCGGTACCGCGAAGGCCAGCAATACGGTCAGTCCGACCGCGAATCCTTGCACCGCCGGCAGCGCACCGGGCGGCGGAATGGCCAGCCCCAGCGCCTGCGACAGCAGCCAACCAACCGCCGCCTGGATCACCAGCGCGATGGCGACGCCCAGCACGCTGGCGATAATGCCCAGCCACGCCAGTTCGCCGATGTACACGATCGCGATGGTGCGCTGGCTGGCACCGAGGCAGCGCATCACCGCGCAGCCGTCCAGATGACGCTGGGTGTGACGGCGCGCCGCCATCGCCACCGCGACCGCGGCGAGCACCACGCTGACCAGCGCGGCGAGGCCGAGAAAACGATCCGCGCGCTCGAGCGCTGCGCGCACTTCGGGTCGTGCGTCCTGGATGGTCTCCAGACGCTGCCCGCGATCCAGGCCGGCCCGCGCTGCGCGCACGAAGCCTTCAACCGCACCCGGGTCGCCGGCCACCACGAGTCGGTATCCGACACGGCTGCCTTCCTGGATCAATCCAGTGGCCGGCAGGTCGGCCAAGTTGATGAAGACTTTCGGTGCGGTGTTGAAATAGTCCAGCGCGGCGTCGGGCTCCTGGGTCACCAGCGCCGACAGCGTGAACTGCGCCGTGCCGAGATTGACCGTATCGCCAACTGTCGCACCCAGCGCCTGCGCGCCGGCACGCGACAGCCACAGCGAACCGCTGGCGGGAACTGCGTCCCCGGCCCGTTCAGGCGCGCCCTCGCGATCGATCAACACGAAGCGACCGCGCAGCGGAAAGCCCTCGCCCAGCGCCTTGATATCGGCCAGGCGCAAATTGGCGCTCGCCCGCACCATCGAGTTGAACGACACCGTCTGCGCGCTGCGCAGCCCCGCCGCCTGTGCCCAGGCAAGCTGGTTCTCGCCGATCGGGGCATCAGAGCGCAGGATCGCATCACCGCCGAGCAGTCGATTCGACTCTGTCGCCAGCGCACGCTCGGCGCGATCGGTGATGAAGCCCACCGTCGTCACCGCAGTCACCGCCAGGATGAGCGCGGCGAGCAGCACGCGCACCTCGCCGGACGCGAGATCGCGTTTGAGCAGGCGCCAGGCCAAGCGGAAGGGGCGGGGGCGGTGGTGATCCATCGGGTCGTTGGCGAATCTCAGTCCGGCGAATGGCGAATGGCGACTCGCGAACGGGAAAACAGGCCCTGGGCCGCCGCCGCCGCGGGTACGCTCCGGCTGGCGCGCCTTCCCATCCGCCATCCGCCATTCGCCATTCGCCGCTCCTGCCTCATGCCACCATCCTCCCGCCCGCGAGCCGGATCCGCCGCCCACAGCGTGCAGCCAGTCGCTCATCGTGGGTGACCACCACCAGGGTGGTGCCGATCTCGGCGTTCAAGCCGAACAGCAGGTCGGCGACTGCGGTGCCGGTGACGGTGTCGAGATTGCCGGTCGGCTCGTCGGCGAACAGCACGCCGGGACGCGCAACAAAGGCGCGCGCAATCGCCACGCGCTGCTGCTCCCCACCGGACAGCTGGCGCGGGTAGTGCGAGAGCCGATCGCCCAGGCCCACCCGACCCAGAATCTCGCGCGCGGCCGGCTCCGGCTCGTCGACCCCGGCCAGCTCCATCGGTAGCATCACGTTCTCCAGCGCGGTCAGCGAGGGCAGCAGCTGGAAGCTCTGGAACACGAATCCGACCTGTTCGCCGCGCAGGCGCGCACGCCCATCCTCGTCGAGCCCCGACAGCGTGGTGCCACCGAGCCGCACTTCACCCGCGGATGGCGAGTCGAGCCCGGCCATCAGCGACAGCAGGGTCGATTTGCCCGAGCCCGATGCGCCGACGATGGCGACCGCTTCACCGCGGTCGATGGTGAAACTTACATCGTCGAGAATGGTCAATTCACGTTCCGGCAGCACTACGCGCTTGCTCAGCCGCGATACCTCGAGCATCGCGACAGGCGCCATACTCGCGGCGGGATCAGGCAAGGCAATGGAAGGATCGATGCGCATGGCAGTGGAATGGGGTCGTTCGCGGCTGCGGGCAAGTCCGACAGCATGGCGCAAGGCGGGCGAACGTTTCGTCGCGGTGATTTTCTGCTGCCTCGCGTGGGCCAACATAGCGCTCGCAGCGGCGTCCCCGCGGGTGCTGCTGGTCATGGGCGATTCATTGTCGGCAGCCTACGGTCTGGCGGCACCCGAGGGCTGGGTGAGCCTGCTCGGCGAGCGCCTGGCGCTCAAGCATCCGCAGTGGACCGTGGTCAACGCCAGCATCAGCGGCGAGACCACCGCCGGCGGGGTGGCACGCATCGACTCAGCGCTCGCCCAGAACCGGCCTGCCCTGCTGTTGATCGAACTGGGCGCCAACGACGGCCTGCGCGGGCTGCCGATGGACCTCGCCAAGGCCAATCTGGAGCGCATGATCGTCGCGGCCAAGGCCGCCGATGCGCAGGTCATGCTGATCGGGATGGAGATCCCGCCCAACTACGGCCCCGAATACACGACCCAGTTCCGCTCCATGTACCGCGAACTCGCACAGCGCCACGCGCTGCCGCTGCTGCCGTTCCTGCTCGAGCCGATCGCGCGCGAGCGCGACGCCTTCCAGCCCGACAACCTGCATCCGGTAGCCGCCGCGCAGCCGCGCATCCTCGAGCACGTGTGGACGCTGCTCGAGCCGCTGCTCTAGCAGCCTGCCGGGCACCCGGATCGACCGATCGGGTGGACTGGCGCACAACCGGGTAGGATGCGCGCGCGGACTCGCCGTGGGGGCGGGGGAGACGCGCATGCCATTGGCGCAATGGGGGGTACAGATCGCGTTGGCGCTTGGCGTGCTGCTGGGCGGCATCGCGCTGTGGCTGCTGCATCGGCAGTCGCGCACTGCAGCGGCGTCTCTCGAACGCATCGCACAGCTCGAACAGCGACTCAGCGAGCGCGGTGCGGCACTCCAAGAGGCCGGCCAGCGGCTCGGCGAGCTGCACGGAATGCTCAAGGACATGAGCCTGCGCGACGCGCTGACCGGCCTGTACAACCGGCGCTGCCTCGACCAGGTGCTGCTCGAAGCGTGGAAAACCACCAGCACGCGGCGCGAGCCACTGTCGCTGCTGATGATCGATGTCGATCACTTCAAGCAGATCAACGACCGCTACGGCCATGCTGCAGGCGACGACTGCCTGCGTGAGATCGCGCAGCGCCTGCAGCGCCACGCCACCACCCTGGGCGGCGTGGTGGCCCGCTACGGCGGCGAGGAATTCGTGGTGGTGCTGGCGCATACCGATGCCGAGATCGCCCAGGCGCTGGCCGAAGCCCTGCGCACTGCGGTCGGCGGCAGCCCGATAAAAGCCGCGGTCGCGCCGCTGTGGGTCACCATCAGCACGGGGGTCGCCACCGCGCTGCCGGGCGCGAAGGACTCACTGGGGGCCGTGCTCAAGCGCGCCGATGCGGCGCTGTACCGGGCCAAGCACGAGGGTCGCAATCGGGTGGCGGCGGGATAGCGAGCCTCTGCGGCCCAGTACCGAACGACGAATCAAGGGCGTGACCCTGCGCGCTTGCGGCGCGGTGCCCAACGACCGCTGAAGGGCGTGACCCTTCGCTCTTGCAGGGCGCTAATGAACGGTTACCCTTGCGCGCATGGAACTACTGTCCCAGATCGCGATCGCCGGGGGCCTGGCGTGGGCCTCGGGCATTCGCCTGTACGCCACGGTATTGCTGGTCGGACTGCTCGCGCGCTTTGACTACATCGCGCTGCCGCAGGCGCTGGCCCTGATCGAAACCGACTGGGTGTTGTGGACGGCGGGCGTGCTGACGATCGGCGAGTTCATCGCCGACAAGGTGCCGGCCTTCGACTCGCTGTGGGATGCGCTGCAGACCTTCGTGCGTATTCCTGCGGGAATGTTGCTGGCGTGGGGTGCGCTCGACGACTACGGCGCGGGCGCACAGCTGGCGGCCGCCCTGATCGGCGGTGCGATCACTTCCGGCACGCATCTGACCAAAGCCGGCTCGCGGGCGGCGATCAATCACTCGCCGGAGCCGGTCAGCAACTGGCTGGCCAGTTTCACCGAGGACGGCGTGGTGCTGGCGGGTCTGTTCCTCGCCTTCCAGCATCCGTGGGTGTTCCTGGTGATGCTGGTGCTGTTCCTGCTGCTGGTCGCGTGGCTGCTGCCGAAACTCTGGCGCGCCGTGCGGTCAGTCTTCCGCCGCCTGCGCGGCACGTTCGCCGCCACGGGCGCGGCCTAGCGCACGGTGCTGGTGCACGCGTGCACC
>JBBSDI010000143.1:0-8771 GCA_038249585.1 Lysobacterales bacterium
CCCCAGCCGACATCCCACAGCAGGTGGCGCAGACCGTTGAACCAGTGATACGACAAGGAAAATACAAAGGCCAACGTGAGCACGATGCCGGGAATGCTGCGCGCGATGCTCGCGAACATCGAATGCTGCTGCGGGCCTGCGGCAACTGCCAGCAGCCACCAGGCGAATCCCAGCGCCCCCGCGCTCAGCGCAACACCGGTGGCGCGGTGCAGGATCGACAGCATCGAGGTCAATTGCGGCCGATAGTAAGGCCCGATCATGAACGGCGACAACGGTCTGCGACTGCCCGACGACGGCGTGCTCATTCGATCGATAGCCTCTTGCAGCGGGTGCCGGTCGACGGCACCATCAAAAATCGATGCAGCGGCCGTTCTTTTCCCAGTCGCCGAAGCGGGTCGGATCGGGCCCGGGACGGCCGCCAATTTCCTTCGCGGGTGGCGCGACAGGGGCGAGATTGTCGAGCGCGTCCGGGGGTTGTGTGGACTCCGTCTCGTGCTGCGTTTCGCTTACCATCATGCCATCTCCGAAGCCCACGCAGAATAGCGCGTCGCAGCGTGACGAAACAAGCAAAAGCCCATGCATCCATGACGCATTCATCACCCATCCCGGCAGACGAGGTCGCCCTCGACGACTTCGAGGCGCTCAGTGTCGATGGTGCGGACGCGATCGCGTTCGTACAGGCGCAGTGCGCGGGCGATATCGCACAGCTCGCGACAGGCCACTGGCAGTGGTCGTGCTGGCTCAACCCGCAGGGAAGGGTGATCGCGCTGCTGCTGGTACTGCGCACGGCAGACCAGCGCCTGCTGCTGCTGTTGCCTGGTCGGCGCGCCGACGAACTCGCGCAAGGCCTGCGACGGTTCGTGTTTCGCGCCAAGGTCGTGATTGGCACGGAAAGACCGAGTGTCTCCGGCGGTTTCGGTGCGCTCTCGGACGAGCCGCCAGCTGCTGCCGGTGCCATCACCGCGCACGCCGACGCGCTGCGCGTGCAACTTGGCGGCGCCCAGGGGCGTCACCTTCGTATTGGCGGCGTCCCTGCAGCAGCCGATGCCACGCAGCGCGAACGCTGGCGCGCCGCCGATGTGCTCGACGGCACCCCATGGATCGTCGAGGCAGGCATCGAGCGCTGGATCCCGCAGGCGCTGGCACTGGACAGGCTGCAAGCCTTCAGCGTGCGCAAAGGTTGCTATCCCGGGCAGGAGATCGTGGCGCGCACGCACTATCTGGGGCGCAACAAGCGCGCCCTGTGGCTCGGTCGGTTCAATGCTGGCGACCTGCGGCCCGGGGTCGGAGCACGCCTGCTCGCCGCGGCGCCGGCCGCAAATGGCGACGATGTGCGCGACGGGTCTGCGGAAGCGGCTGCAGAAGTCGTGGCCGACGCCGTCTGGGACGGCAAGGCACACGTGTTGGTCGTCGCACGCGAGCACTGTCCCGCGGTGTTGCGCAGCAGTGTGGGCAACACCATGATCGAACTGGTACGCAACCTGAGTGCCGGCTCGACACCGCATGCAGCTGCCCAATCGCCGGCTGCAGCGCCTGACTTGTGACCCGCTTCGCTGTTCAATGGAGACCCGGTGTGCTATATCGCCCGGCAGGGCCGGGAGCATATTTCACATGAAGAACGTCGCGTTAGCCATTGTGTGGCGTCGGTTTTCCGCCGCGTTCGCGATGTCATTACTGGCGCTTTACAGCCGCCCGGCGACTGCCGCCGATCTGATCATGATGGTCGAGCCGTTCTACACCCCGGATCGGGCCGCCGAGGTCTATCAGCCGCTGATTGCCTATCTGAACGCCGCCACCGGCCACCGGATCGAACTGGTGACGCCGCGCAACTACCATTTCTTTTGGCGCGATATCCGCCAAAACGTGCCCGTCGACCTGATGCTGGCCGAACCGCCCATCACCGACTATCGCGCACAGCGTTACCAGACCGAGCCGTTGGTACGCACCGCCGAGCCCACCAGCTATACGCTGCTGGCCAGCGATCAGATCGAGAATCCGACCCTGGATTCCCTGGTCGGTCGCAGCATCGTAACCATGCCCAGCCCCAGCCTTGGCTTTGCGGTCTTGCTGGACTTCTACCCCAACCCGGTCGCGCAGCCGAACATGCTCTCGGCGGCCTCATCGTGGCGCGACGGCATCGAGATCGTATTCGCCGGCGAAGCGGACGCCACCATCGTGCCGACCTGGCTCAAAGACGAGTATCCGAACCTGATCCCGATAAAAACCTCGCGCGAGTTTCCGGGTATCGCACTGTCCGCATCGGCCACCCTCGACGCCCAGGTGAAGCAGGATATTCGCGATGCGCTGCTCAAGCTGCACGAAGACGCGACCATGTACGAGGTGCTCAACGAGCTGGGCATCACGCGATTCGAGGCGACCAGTGCCGCGGAGTATCGCGGCGCCGATCAGATGCTGAAGGACTTCTACGGTTACAAGTAGGCACGCCAGGACTGAGCGCCCCGCGAGACCGGTACGGCAGCCATCGCGCCTTGGGCGTTACGCGTGAACGAGTGTGACGATCCGGTTGCAGCGGCGGCGGGCGTATTCAGAACGGCGACGGAAGGTAGGCACCCGCACTGACGTACTTGGCGCGGCCCGCGCGCGGCGTTAGCCTTCGCAGGTCACCGCACGGACTGCGGCGTGCAGCAGGGGAACACCGTGAAATCCGTTTTGCTTGCCGAGGCCTCCACGACCCGGCGACGGGCGCTGTCGGCCGTTCTGGCACAGCGTGGCTTCGCTGTAACTGCGCTGTCGTCGCTGGACGAGGCATACGGCGTGCTTGCGCGCAGCGCCGACACCGCGGCGGCATTCGAAGGCGTACTGCTCGGCTGGCCGGAACACGTCGACGGCGTGGTCGAGGATGTATTCGGACTGCTGCGCGGCGATCGCTTCGAGCATCTGCCGGTGCTGGTGCTTGCCGATTCCGGCATCGCCAGTGCCGTGAACTGGCGCATGACCCGTCCGCGCACCTCGCTGCTGCTGTGGACCGACTACCACGAAGCGCCCGATGCGCTGGCGCAACTGCTGCGACCTGCACTCCCGACCCAGCCGGTGCGCGACGGTGGCGCTCTGCGCATCCTGCTGGTCGACGATTCGGCGACCGTGCGTCTGGCTTTCTCGCGGCTGCTGCACCGCCACGGCTATGTCGTGACCACCGCCGACAGCGTTGCCGAGGCACGCACGCTGATCCGCGGGCAGGCCTTCGACATCGCGATCGTCGACTACTTCATGCCCGAAGCGCTGGGCACCGCACTGATCGGGGCCCTGAAACAGGACCCCGCGACCGCGCATATCCTGGCGGCCACCATTACCGGCACCTATTCCGATGCGGTGATCACCGAATCGCTCGCTGCCGGAGCGGTCGAGTGTCTGTTCAAAACCGAGGCCCGCGAGCTGTTCCTTGCACGCCTGTCCTCGCTCGCACGCACCATCGTCGACCGCAAGGCGATCGACGCCGAGCGGCGCCGGTTGCAGGGCATCCTCAGTTCGGTCGGCGACGGGGTCTATGGTGTCGATCGCGATGGCGTGGTGGCATTCGTCAATCCCGCCGCGCTCGACATTCTCGGCTATGGCGGCGCCGACGAGATCAATGGCCGCGACGCCTTCGAGAGCTTCCACCATGCCTTCGACGACGGACTTCCAATGCCGCGCGGCGCTTCGTTCCTGGTCCAGGCCTATGCCAGCGGCAACGCGGTGTCGGCATGGCAGACCACCTTCTGGACCGCTGGCAAGCGCGCGGTGCCGGTCGAGTGCACGGTGTATCCGATGACCATCGATGGCGAGCGCCAAGGCTCGGTGGTTGCGTTCCGCGATATCTCCGCCCGCCGTCTGCTGGAAGACGAGCTGCGCTGGCAGGCCGAGCACGATGCACTGACCAAGCTGCACAATCGCGCGTGGTTCGAGGCGCAGCTGGAGCAGGAGATCGCGCGCCTGAAACGCGTCGAGAACGGCGCGGTACTGCTGTTCGTCGATGTCGACCGCTTCAAGTACATCAACGATACCGCCGGCCACACCGCAGGCGACCGTCTGCTGGTGGAGGTATCTGCACGCCTGAAATCGCGCCTGCGCGGCTCCGACCATCTGGCGCGCATGGGCGGCGACGAATACGCGGTGATCCTGCGCAACGTCAGCTGCAGCGACGCCAGCGTGCTCGCCGAAGGCTTTCGCAAGTCGCTCACCCGCGCGCCGTTCAGCTACGGCGGCAAGAGCTACCGCATCACGGTCTCGATCGGTGCGGTGCACCTCGATGGCAACACCGTTTCGATCTCCGAAGCGATGGCCAACGCCGATATCGCACTGCATCTGGCCAAGAATGCCGGCCGCAACCAGGTGCACCTGTTCGCACCCGACAGTGCGCGGCGGGCGGCGATGGAGCTGGATGTCGGTTGGTCGACACGCCTCGAAGAGGCGCTGCGCGCCGACCGCTTCGTGCTGTGCTTCCAGCCGATGGCGCCGTTGGCCGGACTCGACGTCGACAGTGCGCTCGCCGACGATCACGGCCTGTGGGAACGCCAGCTGCAACGCAACCCCGGATGCCCGGCGAAGTTCGAGGCCCTGCTGCGCCTGCGCGACCCTGGCGGCGAGTTGATCCTGCCCGGCGCATTCCTGCCCTCGGCAGAACGCTTCGGAATGATGGGCGATATCGACCGTTGGGTGATCGATCGTGCGATCCGCAGTCTGCGCGAATCGCGCTCACCGCGTCCGCTGGTGCTGTCGATCAACCTCGCGGCACAGAGTCTCGCCAGCGCCGGACTGGTCGCTTTCGTCACCGACAAGCTGGTGCAGCACGATGTGAATCCACAGTCGCTGGTGTTCGAGATCGCCGAGTCGCGGTGGGTCGCCGGCGAGGAGAATCTGCGTGCGCCGATAACCGCACTGCGCGCGCTCGGTTGCGCGATCGCGGTGGACGATTTCGGCAGCGGGTTGTCGAGTATCGGCAGCCTGCGGCTGCTGGAGGCCGACTATCTGAAGATCGACGGCTCGCTGATCCAGGGCCTGCCCGACGATCCGCTGGATCGCGCCATCGTGTCAGGCCTGACCGCCATCGCACGCGCATCCGGCAGGCGCACGGTCGCCGAGTGCGTGGAGAACCCGCGCGCGATCGCGGCGTTGCACGAATGCGGGGTGGATTTCGTGCAGGGATTCGCGGTGGGATTGCCGCGCGCCCAGCTGCCCGGTGCGATCGGCCAGGGCCCGATTGCGGTCGCGCCGCGTCGCGACGCCCAGGACGCGACGGTCGCGCACAGGGTGCGCACCTACACCCCACCCAAACCACTGTAGAGCGCGCCGCGCGCGCGACCGCAGCGATCGGTTGCATGGGGCACAATCCGCCGACGTTGGCGGAATCCGCGCCTGCGGCGATACTGGCCGGATGAATCAGGCCGCAACTACCAGCCCCACCTTCCTGTGGCACGACTACGAGACCACGGGGGCCAATCCGCGGGTCGACCGGCCCCTGCAATTCGCGGCATGGCGCACCGACCTGGCGCTGCAGCCGGTCGCGGATCCGATCGTTCTGTGGTGCGCGCCACCGGTCGATCGCCTGCCCTGCCCCGACGCGGGAATGATCACCGGACTGGCGCCGCAGGAAGTCGCTGCAAAAGGCAGCATCGAAGCGCAGTTCGCCGCCGACGTGCACGCAGCGCTGGCCGAGCCTGGCACCTGTGCTGTGGGCTGGAATTCGCTGCGCTTCGATGACGAGTTCAGCCGCAACCTGCTGTACCGGAATTTCTACGAACCCTATGCGCGCGAATGGGAACGCGGCAACTCACGCTGGGACCTGATCGATCTGGCCCGCATGTGCTACGCGCTGCGGCCGCAGGGCATCGACTGGCCGCGGCGCGATGACGGCGCGCCGAGTTTCCGGCTCGGCGATCTGGCAGCCGCGAACCGGCTGATCCATCGCAACGCACACGATGCACTCGGCGACGTCGAAGCCACCCTGGCACTGGGACGACTGCTGCGCGAACGCCAGCCGCGCCTGTTCGACTGGTATTTCGCACTGCGCCAGAAGCGTCGCGCATTCGAGCAGCTCGACTGGGTCGGGATGACGCCCGTGCTGCACGTCTCGCAGCGCTACCCGGCCAGCCAGGGCTGCCTGGCGATGGTGGTACCGCTGGCAGCGCATCCGCGCAATCCGAACGGTGTGATCGTCTATGACCTGGCCGTGCCGCCCGACGATCTGATCGATTTACCCGTAGCGGACCTGCATGACCGCGTGTTCGTGGCGCGTCGCGATCTGCCCGAAGACGTGCAGCGGGTGCCGCTGAAACTGGTGCAGGCCAATCGCAGCCCGGCTCTCGCACCGCTGTCGACATTGCGAGAAGAAGATGCCGCGCGGCTCGCAATCGACCTGGACGCATGTCAGCGCAACCTTGAACGCCTGCGCAGCGCGGAAGGCATCGCCGAGAAAGTGCGCGCCGTGTTCGCCGCCGCTGCAGCATGGCCGCCCGCGCGCGATCCCGAACAGGCGCTCTACGATGGCTTCCTGCCGGATGCCGATCGCGCGCTGCTGCGCCGGGTGCGCAGCACGCCGCCCGAGGCGCTGGGTGATGCCGCGCTCGCATTCGTCGATCCGCGCTACCCGGAGCTGCTGTTGCGCTATCGCGCCCGCAACTGGCCGCAGACCCTGGATGCCGAAGAGTCGCAGCGCTGGCGTGCGCACTGCCAGCGCAACCTGCTAGGCCACGAGGACCCGGCGCTGCTCAATCTCGAAAGCTACGAGGCGCGCATCGCCACGCTGCGCGAGAGCGCCGATGCCCAACAACACCTGCTGCTCGATCGCTACCTCGAATGGGGTCGCGAGCTCACCGCCGGACTCAGGCCATGAAAACTGCCAAGTATTTCGATCCCGGAACATTCACCTTCCTGCGCGCACTGGGGCGCAACAACTCACGCGAGTGGTTCGCCGACAACAAGCCGCGCTACGAGGCGCATGTGCGCGAACCCTTCCAGCGCCTGATCGGCGACCTCGCTGCACCGCTGGCCAAGATCAGCAGCCACTATCGCGCCGATCCGCGCGCGCAGGGCGGCTCGCTGTTCCGCATCCATCGCGATACGCGGTTCTCGAACGACAAACTGCCCTACAAGACCTGGTCGGGTGCGCGCTTTTTCCACGAGCGCGGTCGCGAAGTGGAGTCGCCGAGCTTCTATCTGCATGTGCAACCCGGCAATTGCTTCGTCGGTGCGGGCATTTGGCATCCGGAGGCGCCGACCTTGCGCCGCATCCGCGACTTCATCGTCGACAATCCCGCAGCATGGACCGCAGCCACGCGTAGTGCGGCGTTCCGCAAACACTATGCGCTCGGCGGCGAGAGCTTGACCCGCCCGCCGCGCGGATTCGATCCCGCGCATCCGTTGATCGACGATCTCAAGCGCAAGGGCTTCACCAGTTTAGCGCCGCTGGACGACAGCGTGCTGCTGTCGCCGTCCCTGCCGAAACTGCTCGCCACCCACCTCCGCGGCCAGGCGCGGCTGGTGGACTATCTGTGCGCCGCACTCGACCTGCCGTTCTGAGTTGTGTAGCCACCCTGCCCTTCGATGAGCAATACAGCGCAACCTGCGAGCGAGGAACGGGTACCCACCCTGCGCCTGTCCGGCTGGTACTTCTTCTATCTGGCCGCGCTCGGCGCGTTCTCGCCGTACTTCCCGCTGTATCTCGATGAACGTGGACTCTCGGCGGTGGCGATCAGCGGCATGATGTCGCTGTGGTACGCCACGCGCATGGTCTCGCCCAGCGTGTGGGGGCATCTGACCCTGCACGCTCAGCGGCCGATCCGCTGGCTGCGGATCGGCGTGGGCGCCACCCTCGTGTGTTTCGCCGGCTTTCTGTATCGCGACCTGCCACTGGCGGCACTGGTGGCGGTGATGGCCGCCTTCAGCTTCTTCTACAACGCGGTGATGCCGCAGTTCGAGGCGGTCACACTGTCGCACCTGACCGCAGCGCCGCAGCGCTATGGGCGCATCCGCCTGTGGGGCTCGGTCGGTTTCCTGATCACCGCCAGCGCACTCGGCCCGGTATTCGATCGCATCGGCGTGCACTGGCTGCCATGGGTGATGCTGCCGCTGTTCGGCATGCTGCTGGTGGTCTCCTTCGCCAACGATTACGGCCCTGCCCAGCACGCGGAAACCGCGCCCGAATCGCTGCTGCAAAGCCTGCGCCGCCCAGGTGTTGCCGCACTGATCCTCGCGGCATTTTTCATGCAGGTCGCGCATGGCCCCTACTACGTGTTCTTCTCCCTGCATCTGGCCGAATCCGGCTACAGCAAGGCCGCACTCGGCGCATTCTGGGCGATCGGCGTGCTCGCCGAGATCGCGATGTTCTGGTTCGCCGCCCGCGTGCTCGCGCGCTGGGGCGCGGTGCGCATGATGCGCCTGTGCATGGCCGCCGCCATCGTGCGCTTCATCGCCACCGCACTGGTGCCCGCATCCCTGCCCGCACTGGCAACGGCCCAACTGCTGCACGCACTCACCTTCGGCCTGTTCCACTCCGCCGGAATGCAGCGCACCGCACGCCTGTTCCCCGGCCGCCTGCTCGGGCAAGGCCAGGGATTGCTGTACGGACTGTCCTCCGGCGTCGGCGGCGTCACCGGCGCGCTGCTCGCCGGACAATTCTGGGGCCTCGGCGGCGGCAGAGCCGCATTCCTGTTTGCCGCCATCGCCGCATGCTGCGGTCTATGGCTCACCCTGCGCGGCATGCAGCCGGGCGATCCGGCAACGCGGCCGAAACAGGTGCCGCTGACGGGGGATGAGGCGTCGTGAGCGCAACGCGC
>JBBSDI010000144.1:0-8726 GCA_038249585.1 Lysobacterales bacterium
GCGCCCTGCAGGGCCTTGCGCGCGGCTTCGCTGGCACGGCGCGCGGCGTCCGCCGCGACAGCGGCCGCGTCCGTCGCCTGCCGCGCGGCCTCGCCGAAGCGCTGCGCCACCTCGGCGGCGCGGCCAAGCGCCTCGCCGCCCCTGGTACCTGCCTCGGTCGCGGCCATCGACACGCCGCCGGCGACCAGCGCGTCGGCGGCGCGCTCGCGGATCCAGCGGTATTCGTCCAGCGACATGGTCTGTGCGTTCAGCGCATCGACCTGCGCCTGCTTGGCGTCGATTCCCACACTGCCCAGGCGGCGGGTCAGCGCGCGCAACGCGCCGGCGCCGTCGGCACCAGCAGCAGCATCCTGCGCCAGCGTCGCCGGACCGAGTCCAGCGACCACCGCTGCGTGCACCACAAGGAAACGTTCGACCTGCGCCGGCACGAGCCGGCCGTCGGCGGGCGCGTCATAGGGGCCGGACGTGCGCACACCGACCTCGAGCTCGCGCATCCGCGCCGCCGTTCGCCCAAAGTCGGCGACCTGCGCGATGCCCTCGCGCGCACCGTCCAGCGCGCGGTCTGCGACCTGCGCTGCAGGCTTGAGGACGAAGAACCACAACGCAATGCCGCTGACCAGCAGCAGCACGACGCCGGCTGCGAGGCAGCCGCCAAGGGCCTTCTTCATGGTTGTTCTCCGCGCCGCGCCGGGGATCAATCGCCGCCGGCAGGCGGGGCAGGTTTTGCGGCGGGCGTTGACTCAGACGCCTTCGGTCCACTGGAAGTTCCCTCCGGCTTGGCGCCGCCGTCGGACGGCTTGGCGCCACCTTCAGCTGGCTTGGCGCCACCGTCAGCTGGCTTGGCGCCACCCTCAGCTGGCTTGGCGCCACCGTCCGCCGGCTTGGCGTCGCCTCCATCACCGGCGAGATTGCGTTTGCTGTCGCCGTCTTTCTTGAAGTCGGTTTCGTACCAGCCGCCGCCGGCGAGGCGGAACTGCGGCGCGCTCAGTCGCTTGCGCACCTGGGCGGCACCACAGCTGGGGCACACGGCCGGCTCGGGGTCGGACAGGCGCATCAGCTCGTCGAAGCGATGGCTGCAGGCGGTGCATTCGAATTCGTAGATCGGCATGGTGGATTCCGGCCCGGGTGGGGCGCTGGGATTAAAGATGGACGCGCAGATCGCGGCGCGCGCGGCGAATCAATTCAAGCGCAACCGGCGATCGCTTCCAGCTCGCCGCTGAGCGCCAGCCACTCCTCTTCCAGCTTCGCCAGCTCGCCGCCGAGCTGGCCCTGCTGTTGCGCAAGCTTGGCCATGTCGGACTTCGACAGTGCAGCGATCTGTGCGCTATCCAGCAGGCGCGCATCGAGCGTGCTGCGCTCCGCGGTGATCGCGGCCAGTCTGGCATCGATGCTCTTGAGGCGCTGGCGCAATGGCTTTTCGCGCTCGCGCTGGTCTGCCGCGCCGCGTCGGCGCTCGGCGCTGTCGATCACCGGCGCGGGCTTGGGCACCGGCACCGCCGGCGGCTTGTTCGCACCGTCGCCGGCGTTGCGGCGCTGACGCAGCCAGCGCGCGTAGTCGTCCAGATCGCCATCGAAGGGCTCGACGCGCCCGTCCGCCACGCGCCAGAAGCTGTCGCACACCAGCCCGAGCAGGCTGCGATCGTGGCTGACCAGAACGATCGCGCCCTCGAAATCGTTCAGCGCCTCGGCCAGCGCCTCGCGCATCTCCAGATCCAGATGGTTGGTCGGCTCGTCGAGCAGCAGCAGGTTCGGCTTGGTCCACGCGATCAGCGCCAACGCCAGTCGCGCACGCTCGCCGCCGGAGAATCCGTCGACCGTCTCGAACACCCGATCGCCGACGAAGTTCCAGCGCCCCAGATAGCTGCGCGCGACCTGATCACCGGTACCCGGTGCGATATCGATCACGTGCTGCAGCGGCGTGCGCCCTGACTTGAGCTGATCGACCGTGTGCTGCGCAAAATAGCCGATCACCATGTCCTTGTGCGCGACGCGCGAACCCGACAGCGGCGGCAGCGCGCCCGACACGGTTTTGACCAGGGTCGATTTGCCTTCCCCATTGGGGCCGAGCAAACCGATCCGCTCGCCCGCCTGCAGGCCGAACAGCACCTCGTGCAGCACGTGCGTGACCGGCGCATCGTGGGCCACGGTCAGCGCGGCACCATCGTCGTCATCCTCATCGTCCTCGGGCGCGTGGGCGCGATAGCCGGCTTCCACGTGGCTGAGCTTGAGCAGCGAATCGGGCAGCCGCAGCGGCTTTTCGAAGGTGCAGTGGAACTCGCGCTCGGCGCGCACCGCCTCGGTGCCCTTGAGCTTTTCGAGTTTCTTTACCCGCGACTGCGCCTGCTTGGCCTTGCTGGCCTTGGCCTTGAAGCGGTCGATGAACGACTGCAGGTGGGCGCGCTCGGTCTGCTCCTTGTCGAAGGTCAGCTGCTGCTGGCGCAACATCTCCGAACGCTGGCGCTCGAACTGCGCGTAGTTGCCGGTGTACAGCCGACCGGTGGTGTCGGCCAGATGCAGGATATGGGTGGCCACGCCGTCGAGGAAATCGCGGTCGTGCGAGATCAGCAGCAGGGTGCCCGGATACTTGCGCAGCCATTCCTCCAGCCACACCACCGCGTCGAGATCCAGATGATTGGTCGGCTCGTCGAGCAGCAGCGCATCGGACGGCGCCATCAGCGCACGCCCGAGATTCAATCGCGCGCGCCAGCCGCCGGAAAAATCGGCGACCGCGTGGTCGTGGGTCTCGGACTTGAAGCCCAGGCCATGCAGCAGCTTGGCCGCGCGCGCACGCGCGTCGTAAGCGCCCAGCTCGTCGATCCGATGATGCGCGGCGATCGCGCCATCGTGGTCGCCGATCGCCTCGGCGTCCTCGGCGGCTTTCAGGGCAGTAGCGGCTTCCGCATCACCGCCGAGCACGAAGTCGATCGCGCTGTCGGGCAAGCCGGGGGTCTCCTGCGCGACCGAGGCCAGGCGCTGGCTGCGCGGACGCTCGACCTCGCCCTGATCGGGTTCCAGCTCACCGAGCACGGAGGCGAACAGCGAGGACTTGCCGCAACCGTTGCGACCGATCACGCCCACCCGCCAGCCGGCGTGCAGGGTCAGGTCGATATCGCGCAGCAGTTCACGACCACCGCGGCGGATGGCAAGGTTTCGGAAAGCGATCATGGGGTCAGGACTTGAGGTAGCGGTGACGCAGGCGCAGGGATTGTTCAATCAATCCGGGTTCGCCAACGGTCTCGACCGGGTGTGCAAACCGCGCATCGCCTCGGACTCGGGGCCGGCGACGCGCCGGGCGGCGACGAAGGCGGATAGCGCTCGATTCGCCTATTGTGCCATTCGGCGCCCCGACGCGCTCGTCAGCCGCTCTCCGGCGGTATTCCAGCGAGGCGATCCGCATCGATCCGATCCTGCGGCCGGCCAGTAGCGCGCTTGTTCGCGATCAGGTCAGCCAATCCAATGGTAGGAACCAGCATGCCATCGATCGGGACTTGCAGCGCGCGGCGCACGGCGTGGTCGAATTCGACACCGTCGATGCGCGTCAACAGGTCGATGCGGCGTGGGGCGACCCCGAGCTGGACAATTGTCCCCGGCACCTCGAACGCCGAGACATCGAGCGCCTCTGGCGGCGCACCGAAATCCACCAGTGCGGCAATGGTGCGTCGCGCGTTTTCCGTAGACGCTTTCAACCAGAGGTCGATGTCCATCGTCGCCCGCGGCTGCCCGTGGGCGGCCATCGCGTAGGCGCCCACCAGCAGATAGTCAACGCCGTGGCGGCAGAACGCAGACAGAAGATCGCGATAGTCGGGATTGAGCATCGAATCCGGGCGCCAGTGAGCACAGTTCCACGGTCAGGGGCCACACCAGAGCCAGTCGCTGCCCTGGCGTTCCGGCCACAAGGTAGGGCTGCGACCACGCCGTCGCCTCGTCGAGGCGGCGCACGGTCACGGTGCGCTGGGCGCGGTCGTTGGTCATCCTCGCAGTGTACCCGCGATGGCTGCGGCCGCGGCTCCATTCATCGGCCCGCATCGATCTGGTGGGCACCGCGGTGGCGGGTCGGGGCGACCCGCCCCAGTGATGGTGGCGCCACGCAACGGCGGGTCGGCAGACCCGCCCTCCGTGCAGGTGCGGAATGCGTGGGGGCTCAGGCAGCTATCGCCTTGACCGCGCGGAACACCAGCTTGCCGCCTTCGCTGTCGATCGCGACCGTGTCGCCGGGTGCGAACTCGCCGGCCAGGATGCGCGTGGCCAGCGGGTTTTCCAGCTGCTGCTGGATCGCGCGCTTGAGCGGCCGCGCGCCATATACCGGATCGAAGCCGGCGTTGGCGAGCAGGTCGAGCGCGCCTTCGCTGATGTCGAGCTTCAGGTCGCGATCGGCCAGGCGCTGCTCCAGCCCACCCATCTGGATCCGCGCGATGCTGCGGATATGCTCGCGGCCAAGCGGATGGAACACCACCAGCTCGTCGAGGCGATTGATGAACTCCGGGCGGAAGTGCTGCTGGACGATGCTCAGCACCGCCGACTTCATCGAGGCATAGTCGTTCTGGCTGGCCAGCTCCTGGATCAGGTGCGAGCCGAGGTTGGAGGTCATCACGATCACGGTGTTGCGGAAGTCCACCGTGCGGCCTTGCCCGTCGGTCAGGCGCCCGTCGTCGAGTACCTGCAGCAGCACGTTGAACACGTCCGGATGCGCCTTCTCGACCTCGTCGAGCAGGATCACGCTGTACGGCCGACGGCGCACGGCTTCGGTCAGATAGCCGCCCTCCTCGTAGCCGACATAGCCCGGCGGTGCGCCGATCAGGCGCGCCACCGAGTGCTTCTCCATGAACTCGCTCATGTCGATGCGCACCATCGCACTGGTGGAGTCGAACAGGAACTCGGCCAGTGCCTTGCACAGTTCGGTCTTGCCCACGCCGGTGGGGCCGAGGAACAGGAACGAACCGTTCGGGCGATTCGGGTCCGACAGGCCCGCGCGCGAGCGCCGGATCGCATCGGCGACCGCGCGCACCGCTTCGTCCTGGCCGACCACGCGCCGATGCAGTTCGTCCTCCATGCGCAGCAGCTTGTCGCGCTCGCCTTCGAGCATCTTCGACACCGGGATGCCGGTCCAGCGCGACACCACTTCGGCGATCTCTTCGGCAGTGACCTTGTCCTTGACCAGCGTAAAGCCGGTGGTTTCGGTCGCGTGTGCGGCAGCCAGCTGCTTTTCCAGATTCGGCAAACGGCCGTACTGGATTTCGCTGGCGCGCGCGAGATCCTGGTGGCGATGCGCGGCCTCCAGTTCGACCTTGGCCTGCTCGATCTGTTCCTTGAGCCTGGTGGTGCCGGTCAGGGCGGCTTTCTCCGAGCGCCACACCTCGTCGAGATCGGAAAAATCGCGTTCCAGCTTGTCGATCTCTTCCTGCAGGTCCTTCAGGCGTTGCTTGGAGGCCGCATCCGATTCCTTCTTCAACGCCTCGCGCTGGATCTTGCGCTGGATCAGGCGCCGCTCGAGCCGATCAAGCTCCTCCGGCTTGGAGTCGATCTCCATCCGGATCCGCGAGGCCGCCTCGTCCATCAAATCGATCGCCTTGTCGGGCAGCTGGCGGTCGGCGATGTAGCGGTGCGAGAGGGTCGCGGCCGCCACCACCGCCGGATCGGTGATCTCCACCCCATGGTGCACGGCGTACTTTTCCTTCAGCCCGCGCAGGATTGCGATGGTGTCTTCGACCGAAGGCTCGCCGACGAACACTTTCTGGAAGCGGCGTTCGAGTGCCGCGTCCTTTTCGATGTACTTGCGATATTCATCGAGGGTGGTGGCACCAATGCAGTGCAGGTCGCCGCGCGCGAGCGCGGGCTTGAGCATGTTGCCCGCATCCATCGCGCCTTCGGCCTTGCCGGCACCGACCATCGTGTGCAGCTCGTCGATGAACAGGATCACCTGGCCTTCCTGCTTGGCCAGATCGCTCAGCACCGCTTTCAGGCGCTCTTCGAATTCGCCGCGGAACTTGGCGCCGGCGATCAGCGCGCCCATGTCCAGCGACAGCACCTTCTTGCCGCGGATGCCCTCGGGCACTTCGCCGTTGACGATGCGCTGCGCGAGACCCTCGACGATCGCGGTCTTGCCCACGCCCGGCTCGCCGATCAGCACCGGGTTGTTCTTGGTGCGCCGCTGCAGCACCTGGATCGTGCGGCGGATTTCCTCATCGCGACCGATCACCGGGTCGACCTTGCCCGCTTCAGCGCGCGCGGTAAGGTCCATGCAGTATTTCTCCAGCGCCTGGCGCTGCTCCTCGGCGCCTTCGCTACTGACCTTGTCGCCGCCACGCAGCTTTTCGATGCCCTGCTCGATGCGCGCCTTGACCGCGCCGGAGGCCTTCAGCGCCGCACCGACCTCGCCCTTGTCATCCAGCGCTGCAAGCACGAACAGCTCGCTGGCGATGAACGCATCGCCGCGCTGCTGGGCCAGCTTGTCGGTCACGTTGAGCAGCCGGGTCAGGTCGTTGGAGACATTGATGTTGCCCTCCTGACCCTTGACTTGCGGCAGCTTGTCGAGCGCTTCGGCCAGGCGCGTGCGCAGCCCGCCGGCGTTCACCCCAGCCGATTGCAGCAGCGTGCGCGTCGAGCCGCCCTGCTGGTCGAGCAGCGCCACCAGCACATGCGTCGGCTCGACCATGTTGTGATCGCGACCGACCGCCAGCGACTGCGCGTCGGAAAGCGCCTGCTGGAAGCGCGAGGTGAGTTTATCCATGCGCATGGGGAGTTCTCCGCAAAAGGGGTTGTGAGCAAGCGCCCGCCTGTCTTCTGTATGCGGGCGGTGAAGGCGGATTCAAGAATGGGCGGGTTGTTGGCGCTGACTTCATCTCGCCGCTTGCAGCAACTGCCGCAGCAATTGTCGTGGTCTTGGGCGTGGTGGCCGCGGTCGTCCGCTGAGTCCTCGGGGACGCGCTAATCTCACCCCGGCACTCCCGGCGCGCGCAGCGTCATCAAGGTTTCAACTGAACGCGGTCCACTGGCGCGATGAGCGGACATCCATCACATCCAGCGCAGGCGATCGACGCGCCCGCCGATCCTGCTGGCGCTGTCGATCGCGCGCCACCGGCGGGCCTCGCCATCGGCCAGCGCCTGCCCGATTTCGCGCAGTGCACGCTCGACGGACGCTGGCTGCTGTTCTACGAGTTCGCGAACGGGCGGCCCGTGGTGCTGGCGACACTCGGCGGCGACCCTGACGAAGCCAAGTACTCGGCACTGGCGGCCGCGTTGCGCGCGCTCGCTGCAGCCGATGGCCTTCAGGTCGTGCTGCTGGCCGCTGCGGGGCTGCCCGACCCGGGATCCGACGCCGACTTCGCGGCAGTCCTCGACGAAGGCGCCACCGTGCGCGGGATCTGCTTCGGCGAGGGCGACGGCCCTCAGGTACAGCTGGCGATTCTCGACCCCAACCTGCGCCTGCTGTCGCGGGCGCGCATCCCGCGCGGCGAGCTCGCCGACGGCAGGGCTGACGAGGCCGTGCGGCGAGCCGTCGCTCCGGCGCTAAGCGCCTGGCATGCAGAGGCCACCGAGTTGGGCGGGCGGGCGCCGGTGCTGGTGGTTCCCCGCGTGATCAGCCCGGCGCTGTGTCGCGCCCTCATCGAAGGCTTTCCACGCTGGCAACCCAAACCATCGCCCATGCCCAGTGCGCAGGCGGATGGACTGCAAGTCGACGCGACACGCAAGTCCCGGCTGGACGCGCTGATCGGCGATCCGGCGCTGGAATCGGCGGTGGTCAATGCCGTCGGTGTCACCTTGCTGGCCGAGATCGCCAAGGCCTTCGACTACGAGGCCACGCGCTTCGAGCGGCTGAAGCTGGTGTGCTATCGCGCCGGCGACGGCGGCCATTTCGGCATGCACCGCGACAACACCGCGCCACAGACCGCGCATCGCCGGTTCGCGCTGACGCTCAACCTCAACACCGGCGACTACCAGGGCGGCGAGCTCGGGTTCCCGGAATACGGCGCCAGTCGCGGCTACGCGCCGCCGGCCGGCGGCGCCATCGTGTTCGCCTGCGCCAACGCGCACTGCGTGCGGCCGGTGACCCGAGGCGAACGCTACGCGCTGGTGAGCTTTTTGTGGCGGGACGGCGAATAGGCGGCTGTGCAGGACAGCGCTTCGGGCGGACTGGGTCGCTGCCAGAACGGCCGGCGCAGAAAGTAATCGTGGCTGTCCCGGTTTACGCGTCCAGGCTCGTGCCTGTCCTGGTACGCGCGCGACCATTCGACCGCCCGCTGCGCGCGAACGCCGCGACCCGCTTCGACCATACCGCTCGTGTCTTCTCCCGAGATGCCATTGCTCGCTCCGTACCATCGGGCGCGCGAGCGTGCAGGCATTCGTTAGGGCGGGGGAAGGTGTGTTGGGCGGACGCTTACGGCGCGACTGCTATGCGAGCGACTCAACATCCCGCTGTCCAGCAACGGCCTCAGATCGCTCAACGAGCGGCTTGGGATCGCGACATGAAAAGGAGGGGAAACGTCAGGGGTCCGGGGACACACGAGAATCCGGGTGGGCAGTAGCAAGGATCAATGGTCGGCGGGCGGCTCTCGAACAGCATCCGCCCTGCCTCGTCGAACAGGAACTTGGTCTGATCCTTGCGTACGCGCTCCCCGCGGCCGTTGTAGTTCATCAGCAACGGCAAGCTGCCGTTGACGCTGGCCGAAACGAGACGATTGCGCGCGTCGTATCCAAGGCTGAGCGACGCGCCCGGTCGAACTGACAGC
>JBBSDI010000145.1:0-8724 GCA_038249585.1 Lysobacterales bacterium
ATGCTGGTGCTGTTCCTGCTGCTGGTCGCGTGGCTGCTGCCGAAACTCTGGCGCGCCGTGCGGTCAGTCTTCCGCCGCCTGCGCGGCACGTTCGCCGCCACGGGCGCGGCCTAGCGCACGGTGCTGGTGCACGCGTGCACCCTGTGCGCGACCGTGCCATTCGGGGTTGCACGGCGCGGCCGCTCGCCGCGGCAGCGCGCACGGCGCGCTGCTACAGCGAATGCAGGGCGCGCTGTGGCTCAGCGCGCGAGCCAATCGATCGGTTTGAGGTACTCATTGAGCTTCGCTTCTGCGCTGCCCGCCGCGGGCTGGTAGCCGTATTCCCAACGCACCAGCGGCGGCAGGCTCATCAGGATCGATTCGGTGCGGCCGCCGCTTTGCAGGCCGAACAGGGTGCCGCGATCCCAGACCAGATTGAACTCCACATAGCGCCCACGCCGGTACAGCTGGAACTGCCGCTCACGGTCGCCATAGGGCAAATCCTTGCGACGCTCGACGATCGGCAGATAGGCCTCGATGAAATGATCGCCCACTGAACGCTGGTAGGCGAAACATTGCTCGAACGGCCACTGGTTGAGATCGTCGAAGAACAGCCCGCCCACGCCGCGGGTTTCATTGCGGTGCTTGAGGAAGAAGTACTCATCGCACCATTTCTTGTGCGCGCCATACAGCGCATCGCCGAACGGCGCGGTGGCGCGCTGCGCGGTCTGGTGCCAGTGGCGGGCATCGTCTTCGAACACATAGCAGGGCGTGAGGTCGAAGCCGCCGCCGAACCACCACACGGGCGCACCCTCGCCCTGGGCGATGAACATGCGCACATTCATGTGGGTGGTCGGCACGTGGGGATTGCGCGGATGGAACACCAGCGACACGCCCATCGCAAGCCACGACTTGTCGGCCAGCTCCGGGCGGTGCGCGGTGGCCGAGGCCGGCATGCGCGCGCCCTCCACCCGCGAGAATCCGATGCCGGCCTGCTCGAACACCGCGCCATCGACCAGCACCCGCGAACGGCCGCCGCCGCCCTCGCTGCGCTGCCAGCGGTCCTGGTGGAAGCGCGCCTTGCCATCGACAAGCTCGATGGCGGCACAGATCCGGTCCTGCAGGTCGGTCAGGTAGTGCTCGACGGCGGCGATCTGCTCGGCACCGGGGGTCGCGGGGCTGGGGGCGTGCATGGTCGTAGGCAAAGGTCGAAGTGGAAAGCGTAACCGGGTCGAGGCAGTTAGACTACGCGGCCCCATGAGCGCCATTACGCCACTGCCCGAGCCTGCCGACCTGCCATCCGTGCGCGGACCCGTGCGGGTCACGGCATGGGCGCCGCCGGACGACGATCGGCATCTTGCGGTACTGGCCACCGAGCGCGGAGCGGCGAAGCTGGTGCATCCGACGGTGCTGCCGCTGGCGTGGCTGGGCGGCACCTCGCGGACCGAGTTCTGGCGCACCGGCGGCGCGGTACACCGCGACGATTCGCCGGCGATGTCGCTGGCCTGGACCGAGGACGTGCTGTTCGGCGCGCTGCAGGTCGAGGATACGCCGACCGGTGCGATGCGCGCGGCCGAGCGCGGCTACCGGGCGATGACCGACGCCTGCGCGCGGTTCGGCTTTCCGCACCTTTTGCGGGTATGGAACTGGTTCGGTGCGATCAACGAGGGCGAGGGCGATCGCGAGCGCTATCGGCAATTCTGTGTCGGCCGCGCGCGAGTGATTCCGAGCCCGCCCGTGCATGGCTACGCCGCGGCTACGGCGATCGGCATTCCGGCCAGCGCACAGACGCTGCAGCTGCACTTCCTGGCAGCGCGCAGGCCCGGCGTGGCGATCGAGAATCCGTGCCAGACCAGCGCCTGGCGCTATCCGCGCGAGTATGGTCCCACCGCGCCGGGCTTTTCGCGCGCGATGCTGCTCGATTGGGCAGCACCGCCGCTGCTGCTGGTCTCGGGCACCGCCAGCGTAGTCGGGCATGCTTCCGCGCATTCCGATGTGCTCGCGCAGATGGACGAGACCCTGAGCCATATCGACACCCTGATCGAACGCGCCGGCCAGCATCTGGGTGTCGCCGCAAGCCTTGGCGCACACAGTCTGTTGCGGGTTTATGTACGTGCAGCGCACGATGCATCGGTGGTCTCGGCGCGACTGCTCTCGCGCTACGGCGCGGGCCTGCCGTTCATGATCCTGCACGGCGACATCTGCCGTCGGGAGCTGCTGATCGAGATCGAAGGCGTGCACACTTTCGTCTGATCGGGCGTGCCGCGACCCCGGTCGCTGCCGTGGCAGTTCCCACCGCGGGAACACAATGCCTGGCCAGTATTCAATCTCCTAGGGCAGGTCGGGACGACCTGCCTTGCGCAGGATGCGCGATCGCGGACTTGCGCTTCTGGCTGCGGCAGTTGTTCCGCGTTGTGGGAGCCGGCATGCCGGCGACAGCAACCTCTCAGGGGTGCGCCGCGACCCCGATCGCTGCCATCGCAGCTCCCATAGCCGCTCAGGCAGGCTCTTTGGCCTTCGGCGCAATCCGGCGCGGTGTGGCCTTTTTCGCCGCCTTTTTCGCCGCCGCGGTTTTCTTTTTCGCCGGTGCGCGCTTGGCAGGCGCCTTTTTCGCCGGGGCCTTGGCTGATGCCGCAGCGGCAACAGCCCTCTTCGCCGGCGCCTTGCGCGCGGCCGATTTCTTGCCCGCACCGCCATCGCCCTTGCGACCGAACCGACCGCGGCCGGATTTGACTGGGGCGGCCTCCAGCAATGCCGCGCACTCGTCGCGGGTCAGCGACTTCGGCTCGCGATCCTTCGGGATGCGCGCGTTCTTGCTGCCGTCGGTGATGTAAGGGCCATAGCGGCCGTTGAGGACCTGGATCGCGCCTTCATCGAAGCTGGCGATCAGGCGATTGGCAGCCAGCTCCAGTTTCTCGGCCACCAGCGCCAGTGCGCGCGGCAGTTCGATCGTGTACGGGTCGTCCTCGGGCTTGAGCGAAGCGTAGATCGCGCCGATTTTCACGAACGGTCCGAAGCGCCCCACGCCGATGACCACATCCTCACCGGCTTCGTTGGGGCCCAGATTGCGCGGCAACTTGAACAGCTCCATCGCATCCGGCAGGGTGATCGTGTGCAGGCTTTGGCCCGCACGCAGCGAGGCATACTTCGGCGTATCGCCGTCTTCCTTAAGGCCAATCTGCGCGAATGCGCCGTAGCGGCCCAGACGCACCGAGACGGTCTTGCCGCTGACCGGATCGACGCCGAGTGCGCGTGCCGCCTTCGCCTCGTCGGTGGTCACCGACTCCATCTTGTCGACCACCATCGCCTTGAACGGTGTCCAGAACTTGCGCAGCAGCGGCACCCACTCCTCCTCGCCGCGACTGACCGCATCCAGCTCGTCTTCGAGCTTGGCGGTGAAGTCGTAGTCGACGTATTGGGTGAAATGGTTGGACAGGAACTTCGCCACCACGCGGCCGACATCGGTCGGTCGGAAACGGCGGTTGTCGAGCAGCACGTACTCGCGCGCGAGCAGGGTCTGGATGATCGAGGCGTAGGTCGACGGACGCCCGATGCCGTGCTCTTCCAGCGCCTTGACCAGACTCGCCTCCGAGTAGCGCGGCGGCGGCTCGGTGAAGTGCTGTTCGGCGATCAACGCGATCAGTGGCACGCGCTCGCCCTGGCGCATCGCCGGCAGGCGACGACCTTCTTCGTCGTCCTCTTCCGTACGCGCATCCTTGCCTTCTTCATAGACGGCAAGGAAGCCCGGCTCGATCACCGTGGTACCGCTGACCCGGAACATATGCTCAGCGCCGGCAGCCAGATCGACCGATACGGTGTTGAGCAGGGCCGGCGCCATCTGCGAGGCGACCGTGCGCTTCCAGATCAGCTCATACAGCTTGGCCTGGTCGGGATCGAGAAAGCGCGCCACGCTGTCGGGCGCGCGCAGCGCGGAGCTCGGCCGGATCGCCTCGTGGGCCTCCTGCGCGTTCTTCGATTTCGACTGATAGACGATGGGTGCTGGCGGCAGGGCCTTGGGCCCGAAGCGCTGCGGGATCAGCTCGCGCAGTTCGGTGATCGCATCCAGCGACAGGTTCACCGAGTCGGTTCGCATGTAGGTGATCAGCCCGACCTGGCCTTCATCGCCCAGCGGCACGCCTTCATACAGCTTCTGCGCGATGCGCATCGTGCGCTGGGTCGAAAAACCCAGCTTGCGCGCGGCTTCCTGTTGCAGGGTGGAGGTAATGAAGGGCGCGGCCGCACGCCGCTGGCGCTGCTTGCTCTCGACCGCCGCGACAATCAGCTCGGGCGATGCGCGATCGGCCGACTGCGCCACGGCGGCGGCAAGCACTTCCTCGCGCACCCGCTCCGCGGTCGTACCATCGCGGAAACTGAAGCGGCTTTCCTTGACGTTGTTCTCGACCTTTTGCCCCGCGTAGCGGGTCAGGCGCGCATCGAAAGCCTGCTGCGGATGCGCGCACTGCGCGGCGTGGGTCCAGTATTCCTGCGGCTTGAAGCGCTCGATCTGTTCTTCGCGCTCCACGATCATGCGCAGTGCCGGCGACTGTACGCGCCCGGCCGACAGCCCGGTCTGCACCTTGCGCCACAGCACCGGCGACAGGTTGAAGCCGACCAGATAGTCCAGCGCGCGGCGCGCCTGCTGCGCGTTGACCAGATTCGACAGCACCTTGCGCGGATGCGCCATCGCCTCGGCCACTGCCTTGGGCGTGATCTCGCCGAAGGTCACCCGATGCAGTTCGCGGCCTTCCAGCAGTCCGCGCTCGCGCAGGATCTCGGCGATGTGCCAGCTGATCGCCTCGCCCTCGCGATCGAGGTCGGTGGCCAGATACAGCGCCTTGGCCTGCTTGGCGGCCTTGACGATCGCCTCGACGTGCTTTTCGTTCTTCTCGATCAGCTCGTAGCGCATCGCGAAATCGTGCTCGGTATCCACAGCACCTTCGCGCGGCACCAGGTCGCGCACATGGCCATAGCTGGCCAGAACCAGAAAGTCCTTGCCGAGGTACTTGTTGATCGTCTTGGCCTTGGCAGGCGACTCGACGATGAGCAGATTCTTGGCCATGGGGCGGGCGGTCCATCGGGTACGCAAAGTGCGTGGCGCAGGTGGCGACACGAAGGCGGCCGGACGGCCTTTCCTTTTTTCAGCAAGACACAGGGCCCGAGCGGATGTCAAGCAGCGTCGCGTATAAGCGTTCGCGGCCGGAGGCCGCGCGGAGTGCCAAAAGCAAGCCGCCATGCGGTGCGCAAGGGTGCCGCGGTGGTCCGCGTCGATTCCTGCGCTACCTCCTTGATCGCTCGAGCTTGGGTCCCGCATGGACCGCCGGTCAAGTGCTGCCGCGTTGACACCCGTCAGTGCAGGACTTCGCCCCCGCCCTCGAGCAGGTGGTTCTCCATCCACGCGAATGCGGCTTCCTGTCCGGGCTGGTTGAACAGCACCATCAGCACCACCCACTTCAGGTCGTCGACCGCCAATTCATCGACTTCCAGCGCCATCACGCGGTCGAGCACCAGTTCGCGACGGGCGCTGTCGAGCACGCCCTGCTGCTCGAGAAACATCAGAAAGCCGAGGCTGTCAGCGTCGAGCTTGTCGATCTCGGCGCTGGCGAACACGCGTACCGGGCCGGATGGACCGACCGGCGCTGCGGCCGTGGGTCGTCGGCGTTCGAGCTCTTCGAGCCACTCAAATGCCTGGTTGATGCCGCCGGACGAAAAGCCCGCCTGCTGCAGCTCGTCGTTCAAGGTGTCGCGGTCGCGTGCGGTTTCGTTTTCCGCATAGATGAAGTGTTCGAACAAGTAGACCAGGACGTCCAGTACGTTTTCTTTCATCATCCGGTCCTGCGTGATCCTGTACTGCACGGGCCCACTGCCGCGGCCGCGAACTGCGCCGGCCGGCTTGCGGCTCGGTGGAGCCAGCTCCGGTCTGCAGGGCGCCGCCCAGTGGCGGTCGGCCCACGAACTCAACGGGTCTTGGAACCCAAGCAATAGTGTCCGCCTTGCCCGGAAACCACAACCCCATCCAGTTCCAGCATCAGGAGCATGCTCGATAGGCTGGCCACGGTCAACCCGGTGCGGGCGGCCAGTTCATCCATCGGCAGGGGATCATGGCCGAGTGCTGCGAGCAGGGCGGCGTATTCCGGATCCTGCGTCTGCCGGGCACCCGGCCGCGACGCGTGCGCCGTCGATGCTGGTGCTGCAGCCAGCCGCTGGGCGAGATCGGCGCCCAATTCGCGCGCCAGCGGGCCGAGCTCGTCGAGCACATCCTGCGCGCTTTCGACCAGCTTGGCGCCGTCGCGGATCAGGCGATGGCAGCCGCGCGCGAGCGGATTGTGGATGGAGCCGGGAATCGCGAACACCTCGCGCCCGGCCTCGCTGGCACAGCGCGCGGTGATCAGGGTGCCCGAGCGCAGGCCCGCCTCGACCACCAAGGTGCCCAGACTCAGCCCCGCGATGATCCGGTTGCGGCGCGGAAAGTGTGCGGCGCGGCCGTCGGTGCCGAGTGCGAACTCCGACACCAGCGCGCCTTGCGCGGCGATCCGCGCGGCCAGTTGCGCATGTTGACGCGGAAACACCACATCCACGCCGGTACCGGAGACCGCGATCGTCGAGCCCCCGGCATCCAGCGTGGCCGTATGCGCGGCGCCATCGACGCCTTCGGCCAGCCCGCTGGTGACCACCAGCCCGCCGCGCGCAAAGGTGGCCGCGAAATCGCGCGCATTGGCCAGCCCGCCGGCGCTGGCGCTGCGGGCACCCACGATCGCCAACTGCGGCAGCCACAGCACGGTGGGATCGCCGCGCACCCACAGGGCCGCCGGCGGGTCGGGTGCACGGGCCAGCAGCGGCGGATAGTCCGCGCTGCCGAACACGATCAGATGCTGGCCGGGTTGTTCCAGCCACGCGCGATCCTCGGCCTGCTGGCGTGGATGCAGCAGCGCGTCGTCGTTGGCCGGATCGATGCCCAGCGCGCGCCATGCCCGCGGTCCGGCCTGCAGCACGGTGGCCGCATCGCCATGCCGCGCCAGCGCATCGCGCAGCATGCGTGCGCCCAGCCGCGGCGCGCGCAGCAGGCTCAGCCAGGCATCGACTTGTGGCGGTGGCAGATCCGGCAGCGGCATCGCGGCAGTCTAGCTGCCGCGATCCGCACCGGATGTAGGAAAACGCCGCGTCTTGCTGTCAGCGCGCGGGTTCGCGCAGGATGTCGTACAGCTGGACCGGACGAATCGCATCGACGACCAGCGCATAGCTGATGCGGTCGAAGGTGCGGAATACCATCGCGTGGCCCACGAACTCCTCCGGCAGCGTGACCTCGGTCTTGCCCGGCGAGAAGGTGCGACGCAGGCTGCCGTCGGGATACTTCACGCGGTCGACGACCTGTTCGCCCGGACGGTAGATCGAGAACACCTGACCGTTTTCGAGGCCGTCACGCGCACCGCGCGACAGCGCCACCACCTGGTCGGGGCCCGCAGAAGACAACGCCCCGCTCAGCGAAACCACGCGCAGATTGTCCGGCAACGATGCGGGAGCGCGCGGATAGAACGTGAGGTCGTACGGCATCGAGCCACCGACGATGACGCGGTCGCCGACCCGGACTTCGTTGTCGGCTACCTGCAGCAGCACGCTGCTCGGGTCGCCGCCGCGCAGCACCTCGCCCTGGGCGATCTCCAGCACCTCGGTGCCGAGGTACTCGGCCCTGCGGGTGTCGCCCCAGTTGAACGACCACAGCCAGTACCACGCAGGCCGCTTGAACCCGGGATCGGACTCCACCCATTCGGCATCCACGCGGCGCTTTCGATCGGCCCACACGGTGTTGTCGGGCACGTCGCGATACACGTTGACCGCGCGCACGATCAGCAGCCGGGTGCCCGGGGCTGCATCGATGCCGCGGATGTAGATGGTTTGTCCGGGGGTCGCGCGCAGCCGGCCCTCTTCGAGCCCGACCACATAGGGCAAGCCGTCGTACTCGGACTGGTCGATCACCCGCACCTTGGTCAGGAACGGCAGCACCTTGCCCAGCGGGATCGCGGTGGTCGCATCCGACAGCGGTTCGGCGCGGATGCGCGGACCGAACGGCGGTCTTTCGCCCATCACCAGGCGCGGCTGACCATCGATCCAGATCAGATTGAGCCGGTCGCCCGGATAGATAAGGTGCGGATTCTCGACCTGGGGATTGGCCTGCCAGATCTCCGGCCACAGCCACGGCTTGGTCAGAAACCTGCCCGAGATATCCCAGAGCGTGTCGCCCTTGTGCACAATGTAGGTTTCGGGATAGCCCTGCTTGAGCTCCACGTCGGCGGCAAAAACCGCCCATGCAAAACCCGCTCCCGCCAAGACTGCAAGGATTTGCTTAAACATAGCGGCCAAATTCCTGATTCCCCAAGCGTTCCTGAGTGTAACCTATCTCCGGCGAGGCGCAAATTGACGCACCGCACAGCTTTTCCCATCGGCCGGAAACGGGTCTGCCTGGCATGCGCCTTGCGGTCGACGGCTTGAATCCCGCCACTTGCCGCCGCATTCTCAGCCCATGTCCAAGCTCACCATCCTCGAATTCCCCGACCCGCGACTGCGAACCCGCGCACAGACCGTGGAACGCGTCGACGCCGATCTCGCGCTCCTGATCGACGCCATGTTCGAGACCATGTACGCCGCGCCCGGCGTCGGCCTGGCCGCGACCCAGGTCGACGTGCACCGGCGCTTCATGGTCATCGATGTGTCCGATGCCAAGGATGAGCCCTTGGTGTTCATCAATCCGGA
>JBBSDI010000146.1:0-8668 GCA_038249585.1 Lysobacterales bacterium
CGACTTCACGCTGGACGGCGCCAAAAGGTCGGTGTCTGCTTGCATATTGGCGGAGAGAGTGGGATTCGAACCCACGGGTGGATCGCTCCACCGCCGGTTTTCAAGACCGGTGCATTCGACCGCTCTGCCATCTCTCCGGGTGATGCATGATGCCGCAGATCGAGCAGCGGGGGACGTTATTGTACGCACCTGCAAGAGCGAAGGGGTGCTGACCGCGTCCGCCCACGTTCGCGATTGCTTCGACCCGACGAGATCGCCTTGCCTTGTACGGCGGGTCGTCGCGACCCGCCAACACGGTTGCCGCGACGACGGTTGATGCGACGTGCAGAGCGGCAGGTCGGGGCGACCTGGCCTGCGCGGGTGCGGCGCACGGGCGGCACCGGAGCGCCATGCGACGGCGTAGCGCGGGTCGTCCCGACCCGCGACGCGAAAGCCCTCCATGAAACCGGTTCCCGCATCTTCGCGGCAGGTCGGGGCGATCTGCCCGACGCGGGTGCGGTGCACGGGCGGCACCGGAGCGCGATGCGACGGCGTGGCGCGGGTCGTCCCGACCCGCCAACATGGTCGCCTGCACTAGGGTCGATGCGACGTGCAGCGCGGCGGGTCGAAGACCCGCGCTGCGGGTTGTGTGGCCGCTGCAATGCAGGCCATTTCTACGCACAACGTGGCAGGGCGCACGCGCTCGCAGCGTCGACACGATTTTCACGCGCGCGCCATCGCTTGAAAAGCATGGCAATACCCTCCAAATCGTGCTGGAATCCAAGCTGCCGAATGGCCAACAAAGGAACCGACCATGACCGGAATCGTACGTCCCATTGCAGTGCCCACCAACGCGCTGGCTACCAACACGGTGCTGCGCAACGCCTATATCCTGCTCGGCATGTCGCTGGCGGTGTCCGCCGTCAGCGCGTTCGCGGCGATCTCCACGAACGCACAACCGGTGCACTGGATCATCATGCTGGCCGTGTTCATCGGCGGGCCGTTCCTGATCGCACGCGTCAGCCGCACGCCTGCGAGCATCCCGGCGGTGCTCGTCTACACCGCAGCCACCGGCTGGTTCCTCGGGCCCTTCGTGGGCATGTACCTGTCCCGCGTCGCGGGCGGTGAGGCGATCGTGTTCAACGCGCTGGCCACCACTGCGGTCGTGTTCGTGGCCATGTCGGGCTATGCGATCGCATCCAAGCGCGACTTCAGCTTCCTGCGCGGCTTCGTGCTGACCGGGCTGATCGTGGCCCTGGTTGCCATCGTGGCCAACGTCTTCCTGCAGATTCCGGCGCTGTCGCTGGCGATCTCGGGTGCCGTGGTGCTGCTGATGTCGGCGCTGATCCTGTATCGCACCAGCGCAGTGGTCAACGGTGGCGAAGACAACTACGTGATGGTGACGGTGGATCTGTACACCTCGATCTACACGCTGTTCGTGCACCTGATGAACCTGTTCGGGCTCATGTCTGGCGACGATTGATGCGCTCAAGCTTGGAGCGAGGTGTGGTCTCGCTCCATGCTGCCAGCGCTAGCCGATCACCTCGGCCCCGCCCATCCACGGGCGCAGTACCTGCGGTACGCGGATCGAGCCATCCGCCTGCTGGCAGTTTTCCATCACCGCGATCAGTGCGCGCCCGACTGCCACGCCCGATCCATTGAGCGTATGCAGCAACTCCGGCTTGCCGGTAGCCGGGTTGCGCCAGCGCGCCTGCAGGCGCCGGGCCTGGAAGGTCTCGCAGTTCGAGCATGAACTGATCTCGCGATAGGTCGCCTGCGCCGGCACCCATACCTCGATATCGAAGGTCTTGCTGGCCGCAAAGCCCATGTCGCCGGTGCACAGCAGCATGCGGCGGTACGGCAGTCCCAGCCGCTCGAGGATGGTTTCGGCGCAGCGTGTCATGCGCTCGTGCTCGGCCTGACTCTCCTGCGGGCGCGCGATGCTGACCAGCTCGACCTTCTCGAACTGGTGCTGGCGGATCATGCCGCGCACGTCCCTGCCATAGCTGCCCGCCTCGGCGCGGAAGCACATCGAGTGCGCGGTCATGCGCAGCGGCAGCGTTGCGTCTTCGACGATGCTGTCGCGCACCAGATTGGTCAGCGGAACCTCGGCGGTTGGAATCATGTAGCGGCGCACACCGCCGGTGTCGGTGCGGAACAGATCCTCCTCGAACTTCGGCAGCTGGCCGGTGCCCTGCATGGCCTCGGGGGTCACCAGCAGCGGCACGTTGACTTCGAGATAGCCATGTTCGCCGGTATGCACCTCCAGCATGAACTGCGCGAGCGCACGATGCAGCCGCGCCAGTTCGCCGCGGAGCACGGTGAAGCGCGCGCCAGAGATCTTCGCGGCTGCCTCGCCGTCGAGCCAGCCCTTGCGTGCGCCGAGTTCGACATGGTCTTTCGGCGTGAACTCGAAGGTGGTTGGCGCGCCCCAACGATGCTGCTCGACGTTGGCTTTCTCGTCGCGACCCGTCGGCACGCTGTCGTGCGGAATGTTCGGCACCAGCTCCGCGATGTCGGCAAACGCCTGCTGCAACTGAGCCAGACGCGCTTCGGATGCTTTCAGCTCGTCGCCGAAACCGGCGACTTCCGCCATCAGCGCGGCGACATCCTCGCCCTTGGCTTTCGCCGCACCGATCGCCTTCGAGCGCATATTGCGCAGGTTCTGCAGTTCCTGGGTGCGGGTCTGGATCGTCTTGCGCTCGGTTTCGAGCGCCTCCAGCGCACCGGTATCCAGCGCGAATCCGCGGGTGCCGTGCAGGCGTTGTGCGGTCTGCGCGAGTTGGCCGCGCAGCAGGTTGGGATCGAGCATGGGAACGCCTTGACGGATCGGAAGGCGCGCATTATCCGCGCCCTGCCCGGCTGCCGGCAAACCCGGTCAGGTGCGCAGGCTCTCGCCGATCCGGAATCCCGCCCACACCAGCAGCAATCCACCCAGCAAGGTGCTCAGCAGATAGGCGGCCACCAGCGGCGGGCGCGGCGCGCGTGCCAGCATCAGCGTCTCGACCATCAGCGCGGAATAGGTGGTGAAGCCGCCCAGCACGCCGACCATCAGGAACAACCGCCACACCGCGTAGTGCGGACCGCGCTCGTCGAGCCAGCCGAGCAGGAATCCCGCGACGAGAGATCCGCTCAGGTTCACCACCAGGGTGCCCCATGGAAACACGCCTTCGGCATGCCGCATCAGCCACTGGCCGATCGCGAAACGACCCGCCGCGCCGAGCGCACCACCGGCCATCACCAGCAACAACTGGGTACTGAAAGCCGGCGTCATGCGGCGGGGGTGTCGGGATCGAGTCCGCGCGCGCGGCGCAGCGCATCGAGCTTTTCTTTCAGCTTGAGCTCGAGGCCTCGCGGCACCGGTTCGTAATAGCTGCGGCCTGCCAGTTCATCGGGCAGGCACTGTTGGCCGATTGCCACACCGCCTTCCACATCGTGGTCATAGACATAGTCGCGCCCATAGCCGAGCTCTTTCAGCAGTCGCGTCGGCGCGTTGCGAATGGCCAATGGCACCGCAAGCGTGCCGGTTTCAACGATCTCCGCCCGCACGCGCCCCAGCGCGCGATACACCGCGTTGCTGCGCGGGGCGAGCGCGAGATAGACCGCCAACTGCGCGAGCGCCAGATCGCCTTCCGGCGAGCCGAGCCGCTCGTAGGTCTGCCATGCATCGATTGCCATCGCCAGCGCGCGCGGATCGCCAAGACCCACATCCTCGATCGCCATCCGCACCAGTCGCCGCGCGAGATAGCTCGGATCGCAGCCGCCATCGAGCATGCGCACCAGCCAATACAGCGCCGCATCCGGATCGGAGCTGCGCACCGATTTGTGCAAGGCCGAGATCTGGTCGTAGAACTGCTCGCCGCCCTTGTCGAAGCGTCGCGTGCGGTCGGCCAGTACCTGCTCCAGAGTACTGGGTGCGATGTGTCCATCGACCGCCAGATCGGCGGCGATCTCGAGCAAGGTGAGCGCGCGCCGCACGTCGCCATCGGCCGCCTGCGCGATCTGCGCCAGCGTTTCCGGCGCCACCGAAAGCCCGCGACCGCCCAGCCCACGTTCGCTGTCGTCGAGCGCTGCCTGCAGCGCGATCGCGATCGATGCAGCGCCGACCGCGTCGAGCACGTGCACGCGACAGCGCGACAGCAGCGCCGAGTTCAGCTCGAACGAGGGATTCTCGGTGGTCGCACCGACCAGCACGATCACTCCGCGCTCGACATGCGGCAGGAAGGCATCCTGTTGCGCCTTGTTGAATCGATGCACCTCGTCGATGAACAGCACCGAGCGGATGCCGGTCTGGAAACGAACCTCTGCCTCGGCCAATGCCGCGCGTACATCCGCGATCCCCGACAGCACCGCAGACAGCGCGACGAACTCGGCCTTCGCGTAGTGGGCCAGCAACAGCGCCAGCGTGGTCTTGCCGCAGCCCGGCGGGCCCCACAGGATCATCGAGTGCACGCGCCCGGCTTCCACTTCGCGCCGCAGCGCGGCGCCCGGACCCAGCAGGCGGTCCTGGCCGACGATCTGATCGAGCGTGCGCGGACGCATGCGCTCGGCCAACGGCTTGAGCGCCATGGGTTCGTTGAACAAACCGGGGGCGGTTGGACGGCGCTTGGCGCTCACGAAGCCAAGGCTACCGGAGTCGGGACGTCTGCGGTGCCTGCTCGATCATCCACGCAAGTCCGGCCCCTGCCGCCACCACGGACAGTGCGCGCGGCGGATCAATCGCGGACCGGAAACGCCTGCGCACCCGCCACCGGCTCCCCGACGACATCGGTGCCTTCCGGAGGCACGAAGGTGAACAAGGCCGCATCCAGCGCCGGATTGCGCTCCCATTGCGCGAAACGCAGCTCGTTGCGCTGGCCGAGGTGATCGTGCAGCACCATGCGCACCAGCTGCTGGCCCTGAAAACCCAGATCGCAGCTGGCGAATGCGGGCTCGTCGGCCTTGGAGGTCAATCGCATCCATGCGATACCGTCCGCGTCGGCCAGTGATGCCACGTTGAATTGGCGCTCCAGCAGGCCCAGATCGGTCAGTACGGTCAGCGGACTCTGTGCTTCTTCGCTGGACTGCGCGCGCACCGTGACCTGTTCGAGATCGACATCGTGCACCCAGACGTTGAGCCCGTCGGCGACGATCAGCTGCGGGAACGGCGCGTCGTACTGCCAGCGGAACTGGCGCGGCGCCTTCAGCGCCAGGATGCCGTGACTGGTTTCGGTTTCGCGGCCGTCGGCCGAATAGACGGTCTGCACGAAATTGCCGCGCACGCCGTCGAGCCCGGTCGAGAACGCATCCAGCTGGGCGCGCGCATCGGCAGCGGCAGCTGCGGGAGCTGCGAGAGAAACGACCAGCAGCAGTGCGGTCAGCAGTCGCATGGAAGGAAGTCCTGTAGGTGGAACGTATCCCGATAGACCACCGGTGGCGGCGACGGTTCCAGCGCGGCGCCTCAATCCTTGGGCGGAGGCGGTGCCAGCACGGTGCGGTTTCCGTTGTGTTCAGGTGCGCTGACGATTCCGGCCGCTTCCATTTCCTCGATCAGGCGCGCGGCGCGGTTGTAGCCGATCTTCAGCCGCCGCTGCACGCCGGAGATCGAGGCGCGGCGCGTTTCGGTGACGATCCGCACGGCCTGATCGTACAGCGCGTCGAGTTCGCCACCCTCGCCTTCCGCGGATGCTTCCGGCAAGCCGGAGGCACCGACCACCATGCCGTTGTCTAGGACCTGCACTTCGTCGAGCACGCCGCGCACGTAGGCGGGTTTGCCCTGGTGTTCCTTCAGATGCTTGACCACCCGATGCACTTCTTCGTCGCTGACGAAGGCGCCGTGCACGCGCTCGGGTGTGGCGGTGCCCGGCGGCAGATACAGCATGTCGCCATGGCCGAGCAGGGTTTCCGCGCCGGATTGGTCCAGGATCGTGCGCGAATCGATCTTGCTCGAAACCTGGAACGCGATGCGGGTCGGAATATTCGCCTTGATCAGGCCGGTGATCACATCGACCGAGGGTCGCTGGGTGGCGAGGATGAGGTGGATGCCGGCCGCGCGCGCCTTCTGCGCCAGTCGTGCGATCAGCTCTTCGACCTTCTTGCCGACGATCATCATCATGTCGGCGAACTCGTCGATCAGCACGACGATGAAGGGCAAGGGTTCGAGCGGCTGCGCAGTTTCGCCCGGCGCATCAGCACGGGCCACGAACAGCGGGTCGAGCATCGGCTGGCCCGCGTCCATCGCGTCCTTGACCTTGCGGTTGAAGCCGGCGAGATTGCGCACGCCGACCGCGGCCATCAGCTTGTAGCGACGCTCCATCTCGGCCACGCACCAGCGCAGCGCGTTGGCGGCATCCTTCATGTCGGTCACCACCGGCGCGAGCAGGTGCGGAATGCCCTGGTAGACCGACAGCTCCAGCATCTTCGGATCGACCATCAGGATCCGCACTTCGCTGGGGTTGGCCTTGTACAGCAGGCTCAGCACCATCGCGTTCAGGGCCACCGACTTGCCCGAGCCCGTGGTCCCGGCGACCAGCAAATGCGGCATCTTGCCCAGATCGACCACCACCGGGCGGCCGCCGATGTCCTTGCCCAGCGCCAGCGACAGCGGCGAGTTGGCCTTGTCGTACTCTTTGGAGCGCAGGATCTCCGACAGATAGACGGTTTCACGGTTGGCGTTGGGAATCTCCAGCCCGATCACGGTCTTGCCGGGAATCACGTCGACCACGCGCACACTCACCACCGACAGACCGCGCGCGATGTCCTTGTCGAGGTTGCTGATCTGGCTGCCGCGGATACCGGGTGCCGGCTGCATCTCGAAGCGCGTGATCACCGGCCCCGGATACACGCCGACCACCTGCGCCTCGATACGAAAGTCCTTGAGCTTGATCTCGACCTGGCGCGACAGCGCCTCGAGGGTTTCCGGCGAGTAACCCTTGACCCGCTGCTTGGGCTCATCGAGCAGCGACAGCGGCGGCACTGCACCCTCCGGAAGTGCTGCGAACAGCGGAATCTGCAGCTCGCGCGCGGCGCGCTCGCTCTTCTCGATCGGCTCCAGCTTGGGCTCGATCTTGATCGGATCGCGCTTGGACTGCTTGACGATCTCGACCTTGCGCACCTCATCGCGCTCGACCCGGATCTGGCGCGTCTGATTCCAGTCCTTGGCACCGCGCAGCATGCGCAGCAATCCGGTCAGTGCGCGCAAGGTCAGCGCGCCGACCCGATCCATCACCTTGAACCACGACACCCCGGTGGTCAGGGTCAGCGCCACCAGAAATAGAGTGAGCAGGAACAGCGCGGTGCCGAGTTCCCCGAAACCACGTTCCAGCAGCGTGCCCAGCAGTTGGCCGAAGATTCCGCCGTGACCCTCACCATAGGCACCCCCGCTGCGGATGTGCAGCCAGCCCAGTCCGCTGGCGCTGACGATCAGCGCCACGGTGCCGATCAACCGGATCGGCGGATCGACTTTCAGCGCATCACCGGCCTCGGGGCCGCGCAGCAGGCGCCACGCGCCGAACAGCAGCAGCAGGGGCAGCAGGAAGGCCGCGATGCCGATGAAGTACAGACCGGTGCTGGCAGTCCACGCGCCGATCGTGCCGCCGATGTTGGCGATCCGCCCATCCGGCGCGCTCTGACCCCAGCCCGGATCGCCGAGGTTGAAGCTCAACAGACACACCAGCAGCCACACGATCAGGGGCAACAGCAACAGCGCCGCCGCCTCGCGCAAACGGCGGTCGAGGCCGGCAACCGGCCGCTCAATGTCCCTGGAGGTTCGCGCCACCGTGCGAAGTTACCTTCAATAGCCAATACAAGGCAATGATTTTATTCGAGTTAGCCCAACATGCCTGTCAGTGCCGGATGCACCAGGGCGCCTTTCTCGACATTGATCCCGCGCACCAGTGCCTGGTTGTCGCGCCAGTCACCGGAGGCGAGCTTCTGCACGAAAGGCAGGATTGCCGCGCAGATCGCATGCGACGAGGTCTGCGGCACCGCGCCGGGCATGTTGGTCACCGCGAAATGGGTAACCCCATGTTCGACATAGGTCGGGTTGGCATAGGTCGTCGGCCGGGTGGTTTCCACGCAGCCGCCCTGGTCGACCGAGATATCCACGATCACCGAGCCCGGCTCCATCCCGGCGACCATCTCGCGGGTGATCACGTGCGGCGCCTTGGCGCCAGTGACCAGCACCGCGCCAATCACCAGATCGGCTGTGGCCAGCTCGCGCGCGACCGATTCGGCATACGGGTACAGGGTGGTGACGTTGGCACCCAGCGCCATCATCTGCGCCATCCGGTCCTGGCGCTTTTCGAACACCACCACGTTGGCGCCACCGGCGGCCGCCAGTTGCGCGGAATTGCCACCGGCCGCACCGGCGCCAAGCACCACCACCTTGCCGCGCTCGGTGGACGGCAGGCCGCCGAGCAGCTTGCCCTTGCCGCCAGCCGGCTGATGCAAAAGGTGCGTGCCGATCTGCACCGCGATGCGCCCGGCGATGATCGACATCGGCGCGAGCAGCGGCAGGTCGCCGTTCTCGAGCTCCACCGTTTCGAACGCCACGCCGGTCAGGCCGATATCGAGCAGGCTGCGCGTGAGCGCGGGCTCGGCGGCCAGATGCAGGTAGCAGAACAGCAGGTGATCGGGTCGCAGCAGGGCCAGATCGCCGGCGATCGGCTCCTTGACCTTGACGATCAGCTCGCCCTGCGCGTACACCTCG
>JBBSDI010000147.1:0-8657 GCA_038249585.1 Lysobacterales bacterium
GAGCCGTTGACCCTCGAGGACGTACTCGAGATCGTGCACATCGAAAAACCGCGTGGCGTGATCGTGCAGTACGGCGGCCAGACGCCGCTGAAGCTGGCGCGCGCGCTCGAGGCCAATGGTGTGCCGGTGATCGGCACCTCGGCAGACTCGATCGACCTGGCCGAAGACCGCGAGCGTTTCCAGCAGCTCATCCAGGGGCTGGGCCTGAACCAGCCGGCCAACCGCACCGCGCGCAATCCCGACCAGGCGCTGGCGCTGGCGCGCGAGATCGGCTATCCGCTGGTGGTGCGGCCGAGCTATGTGCTCGGCGGCCGCGCCATGGAAGTGGTGTACTCCGACAGCGACCTCAAGCGCTACATCACCGACGCGGTGCGGGTATCGAACGATTCGCCGGTGCTGCTCGACCGGTTTCTCGACAACGCCACCGAAGTCGATGTCGACGTGGTGGCCGATGACACCGGCGCGGTGCTGATCGGCGGAATCATGGAACACATCGAGGAAGCAGGCGTGCACTCCGGCGACTCCTCGTGCTCGCTTCCGCCGTACTCGCTGAGCCCGGCAATCCAGGATCGGCTGCGCACCCAGGTCGCACAGATGGCGCGGGCGTTGAAAGTGATCGGCCTGATGAACACGCAGTTTGCGATCCAGGGCGAAAACATCTTCGTGCTCGAGGTCAATCCCCGCGCATCGCGCACGGTGCCGTTCGTGTCCAAGGCGACCGGGATCGCACTGGCCAAGATCGCGGCGCGCTGCATGGCTGGCCGCAGCCTCGCCGAGCAGGGTGCGACCCGCGAAGTGGTGCCGGCGTACTACTCGGTCAAGGAAGCGATCTTCCCGTTCCTGAAGTTTCAGGGCGTCGATCCGATCCTGGGGCCCGAAATGCGCTCCACCGGCGAGGTGATGGGCGTCGGCGCTACTTTCGGCGAGGCCTTCGCCAAGGCGCACGAGGCGGCCAACATCGGCGCGCCGAAGGCGGGCAAGGCCTTCATCAGCGTGCGCGACCCCGACAAGCCACGGGTGCTTGGCGTGGCGCAGGAACTGGTCCGCCGCGGCTTCACCCTGGTCGCGACCACCGGTACCTGCGAGTACCTTGGCCAGCACGGCGTGGCCTGCGAGCGCATCAACAAGGTGCTCGAAGGTCGTCCGCATGTGGTCGATCTGATCAAGAACCGCGAGCTGGTGTTCATCGTCAACACCACCGAGGGTCGCGCGGCGATTGCGGACTCATTCTCGATCCGGCGCGAGGCCCTGCAGGGTCGCGTCACCTACACCACCACGGTTGCCGGTGCGCGTGCGCTGGTCAACTCGCTCGATCATCGCGGCTCCGGCGAAGTCGTCTCGCTGCAGACCCTGCACGCATCGATCGGCACCTGATCGGCACCCGCACGAACCAGACCACGGAATCGTCCATGAAGAGAACTCCATTCACCGCTGTCGGCGCCAAACGGCTGCGCGACGAACTCGAGCGGCTCAAGAGCGTAGTGCGGCCGCAGATCATCCAGGCGATTGCCGAGGCGCGCGCGCATGGCGATCTGAAGGAGAACGCCGAGTACCACGCTGCACGCGAGCAGCAGGGCTTCACCGAGGGTCGTATCCAGGAGCTGGAGGGTGCGCTGTCGTATGCGGAGATCATCGACACCAGCAAGCTCAACGCCGGCTCGCGCATCGTGTTCGGCGCCCACGTCGAGCTCGAGGAGCACGACAGCAACGAGCTGGTGAAGTACCAGATCGTCGGCGACCTCGAAGCGGATATCCGCCAGGGCCGCATCTCGGTCAGCTCGCCGGTTGCACGCGCCCTGATCGGCAAGAGCGACGGTGATGTGGTAACGATCGAAACGCCGCGCGGTACGCGGCGCTACGAAGTGGTCGCGGTCAGCTACGAGGGCTGAGCTGCGGTGCGCGCCTGCGGACGGTGGCCGTGAACGCACTCATCTTTTTGTTGGCGCAGCGCTCGTCGCTGACAATACCCGCGCAGCGGGTTCCGATCCTCGAGCGGCTTCTCGCGCGCGGCATCGGCCATGCGCCGGATCCCGCCGCCGAGCATCCATTTCTCGCCAACTTCTTCAAGCTGTCGCGCACGCCGTGGCCGTTGGCTGCCTTGACCCGCGCGCTGGATGCCGAAGATTCGCGGGACGGGGTCTGGTTGCGCGCGGATCCCGCGCACCTGCGTCCGGATATCGCCGGTGCTCGCCTGCTGGCGGTGGGCACGCTGCAACTGGACGCTGACGAAGTCGCCGCGCTGCGCCGAACCCTGGCGCCACTGTTCGGCGATGCGGGCATGCTGCTGTCGACGCCGCATCCGGATCGCTGGTACCTGCAACTGCCGCCGGCAGCGTCGCTGCCGAGCCTGTCGCCACCGTGGCGTTCGCTGGGCGAGGACTTGCGCGCGCATCTGCCGCAGGGCCCCGAGGCCGCACGCTGGCAGCGCCTGCTCAACGAATGCCAGATGCTGCTGCATGCGCACCCGGTCAACCAGGCGCGTGCCGCCAGCGGTCGAGCGACCGCCAATACGCTGTGGTTCTGGGGTGCGGGCAGTTGGCCGACGCAGATATCCGCGCAGGTCGCCGCGATCGCCAGCGACGATCCGCTGCTGTTGGCGTTGGCGCGAGCAACCGCTACGCCCGCCGGCTTGACGCTGCCGGCGCATGCGAGCGGTGTGGCGCTACTGGACCTGCGCGGTGCGCGCGATCCGGTGCTGCTCGACTCGCAGTGGCTGGCACCGGCATGGCGCGCACTGCGGGCCGGACGACTGCAGTCGATCACCCTGCAATTCGCCGACGGCGAGCGGATCGTCGCCGGTCGCGCCCGCGCGTTCGCGTTCTGGCGCCGACCGCGCGCGCTGCGCTGACCATGAGCAGTCGCATCTTTCGCCGTGCCGCGGCTCAGGCAACGTCACTGCAGGACGCGGGGGTCGCGCCGCTGCTCGCGCGCATCTATGCCGGCCGCGGCGTGGACGATGCGCGCGAGGTCGATCATCGCCTGCGCCACCTGCTGGCACCCGATCTGCTCGGCGGCATCGCACAGGCTGCAGCGCTGCTGGCGGCCGCCATCAGCACCGGCCAGCGCATCATCGTGGTCGGCGATTTCGATGCCGATGGCGCCACCGGTTGTGCGGTGGCGGTCGCTGGACTGCGCCTGCTTGGTGCCAGCGATCCGCAGTTCGCGGTACCGCATCGTGCGGTGCACGGCTATGGCCTTGGCCCGGCGCTGGTCGAGTCGCTGCGCGCGCGCGCGCCGCAGTTGATCGTGACGGTCGACAATGGCATCAGCAGCATCGCGGGCGTAGCCGCCGCACAAGCGATCGGCGTGCCGGTGCTGGTTACCGACCATCATCTTCCCGGCGCCCAGCTGCCGCAGGCTGCGGCGATCGTCAATCCGAACCTGCCGGGCGATCCATTTCCGAGCAAGGCGCTGGCGGGTGTCGGCGTGATGTTCTATTTACTGCTGGCCACCCGCGCTGCACTGCGCGGTGACGGCTGGTTCAGCGAACCTCGCGCCGAGCCGGATCTCGCCGTGTTGCTCGATCTGGTCGCGGTCGGCACGGTTGCCGACCTGGTGGCGCTGGATCGCAACAACCGCGTGCTGGTGGACGCAGGGCTGCGTCGCATTCGCGCAGGCCGGGCCTGTGCCGGCATCAAGGCCCTGTTCGAGGTGGCCGGCCGCGATCCCGGTCGTGCCTGCGCGAGCGATCTGGGCTTCGCGATCGGGCCGCGGATCAATGCTGCCGGCAGGCTCGACGACATGGCGATCGGCGTGCAGTGCCTGCTCAGTGTCGATCATGGGCACGCGCAGCGACTGGCCGCCCAGCTCGATGGCATCAATGCCGAGCGTCGCGAGCTGCAGGCGAGCATGACCGATGAAGCGGCCGCGATCCTGGCCGCGGTCCACACCCCGCAGAGTGCTCCGGCCGGCGTATGCATGTTCGATCCGGGCTGGCACCCCGGCGTGGTCGGACTGGTCGCTTCGCGGATCAAGGAGCGCCTGCACCGGCCGGTGATCGCGTTCGCACCGGCGACCGATGGTGCGGACGAGTTGCGCGGCTCCGGGCGCTCGATCGAGGGCTTCCACCTGCGCGACGCACTCGCCGATGTCGATGCGCTGTGTCCGGGCCTGCTGACCCGCTTCGGCGGCCATGCGATGGCTGCCGGCTTGAGCCTGCCGCGCGCAGCGTATGCGCTGTTTGCCCAGCTGTTTGCCGAGGTCGCGATGCGGCGCCTCGGCGATGCCGTAGACGATCCACGGCAATGGAGCGATGGCGAACTGGCGCCTGCGGACGCGACTTTGGCTCTGGCAGATGGGCTGCGCGAGGCCGGCCCGTGGGGTCAGGCGTTTCCGGAGCCGTGCTTCGACGGTCTGTTCGAGGTCGATGCGGTGCGGGTTGTCGGCGTGCGCCATCAGCGCCTGCACCTGCGCCATGCCGCATGCGGTACCGCGGTCGAGGCAATGCACTTCGGTGGCGTCGCCGAGGGCGCACCCGTCGCGCGGATCAGGGCGGTCTACCAGCTGGCCGCCGACGAATGGCGCGGCGAGCGTCGCGTGCGGCTGTTCCTGCGCTACCGCGAACCGGCCTTGTGATCCAGTCCGCGAAAGCGTTCTGTTAGAATTACGCGCTCGTTTCTGCATACCGACAGACCATGATCGAACAGGGCCAGTTCTTCGCGCGCATCGCCGACCTGAAGGGTCGGGTGCAGTCGCTCAGGGGGTATCTTTGACTTCGAAACCAAGCGCGAGCGCCTGGAAGAAGTCGGTCGTGAATTGGAAAGCCCGACCGTCTGGGGCAATCCCAAGCGGGCGCAGGAGCTTGGCCGCGAACGCGCTTTGCTCGACGGGGTCGTCGGCACCCTGAGCACCCTCGGCGGCAGCCTCGAGGAGGCTTCCGATCTGTTCGAGATGGCCGTCGCCGAGCAGGACACCGCGACCGTTGCTTCGATCGTCAATGACCTCGACCGCATCTCCCGCCAGACCGAGGCACTGGAGTTCCAGCGCATGTTCTCCGGGGCGATGGACACCCACAATTGCTTCGTCGACATCCAGGCCGGCGCTGGCGGCACCGAGGCGCAGGACTGGGCGGAGATGCTGCTGCGCATGTACCTCAAATGGTGCGATGCGCGCGGCTGGAAAGCCGAGTTGATGGAAGCCTCCGCGGGTGAAGTGGCGGGCATCAAGAGTGCGACGTTCCGCGTCGAGGGGCACTACGCCTACGGCTGGTTCAAGACCGAAACCGGCGTGCACCGATTGGTTCGCAAATCGCCGTTCGATTCCGACAATCGCCGGCACACCTCGTTTACCGCCGTGTTCGTGGCGCCCGAAGTCGACGACGAGATCGACATCCAGATCAATCCGGCCGATCTGAAGACCGACGTATACCGCGCCTCCGGCGCCGGCGGACAGCACGTCAACAAGACCGAATCGGCCGTGCGCATTACCCACCTTCCCACCAATACCGTGGTGGCGTGCCAGAACGAACGCTCGCAGCATGCCAATCGCGACCGCGCGATGAAAATGCTCGCCGCCAAGCTCTACGAGCTCGAAGTGCAGAAGCGCAATGTCGAGAAGGACAAGCTGGAAGCGACCAAGAGCGACATCGGCTGGGGTTCGCAGATTCGCTCCTACGTGCTCGACCAGTCGCGGATCAAGGATCTGCGCACCGGTGTGGAGCGCTCCGACACCCAGCGCGTGCTCGATGGCGATCTCGACGAGTTCGTCGAGGCCAGCCTGAAGTCCGGCCTCGAAGCCGGTTCCAAACGCGCCGACGCGACCTGATCCGCCGGGCAGCCGCAGGGGCTGTCCGATCACCCTCCGCAGGCAATCCGCATGACCGAGCCGCATGACGACGCGTCCGCAGTCGCGACCGACCCCAACAAGCTGATCGCCGAGCGCCGCGCAAAGTTGGCCGCACTGCGCGCGCATGGCAACGCCTACCCGAACGATTTCGTGCCGGATGCGTTCGCGGCCGACCTGCAACACGAGTACGCCGACACCGAGCGCTGGACCACCGAGGCGCTGGACGCGATCGCGCGGGCCGTACGGGTTGCGGGTCGGATGCTGGCCAAGCGCATCATGGGCAAGGCATCGTTCGCGCAGGTACAGGACGGCTCGGATGCATGGCAGGGCGCGCCGGCGAATATCGCATCGCGGATCCAGCTGTTCTTGCAGCAATCCGCGCTGGGTGCGAGCTACGACGCGTTCAAGGCGTGGGATGTCGGCGACATCATCGGCGTCGAGGGCACCTTGACCCGCACCCGCACCGGCGAGCTGTCGGTGCGCTGCAGTTCGGTGCGCTTGCTGGCCAAGGCGCTGCGGCCGTTGCCGGACAAGTGGCATGGCCTGTCCGACATCGAGACCCGCTACCGCCAGCGCTACGTCGACTTGGCGATCAGCCCTGAATCGCGGCGCGTATTCACGCTGCGCGCCAAGCTGATCCGCGTGATCCGCGATTTCCTCGAGGCACCGGATCGGCGCTTCCTCGAAGTCGAGACCCCGATGATGCATCCGATTCCCGGCGGCGCGACCGCGCGCCCATTCGTCACCCATCACAACGCGCTCGATCTGGACATGTACCTGCGCGTCGCGCCGGAGCTGTATCTCAAGCGCCTGGTGGTCGGTGGATTCGATCGCGTGTACGAGATCAATCGCAACTTCCGCAACGAGGGCGTGAGTACCCGGCACAATCCGGAGTTCACCATGCTCGAGCTGTATCAGGCCTATGCCACCTTCCACGAGGTGATGGACCTGACCGAGGCGATGATCCGCGCCGCAGCGCAGGCCGTCTGCGGGCGTTCCGCATTGCGCTGGGAGGGTCGTGCGATCGATGTCGGCCCGCCATTCCGCCGCTGGCGGCTCGATGAAGCGGTGCTGCACCACAACCCCGAGATCGGCGCCGGGCAATTGCGCGATCGCGCCGCGTTGGCCGCGCACTGCGCGCACCTCGGGATTGCAGCGCGCGCGGAGTACGGCTGGGGCAAGCTGCTGCTGGAGATCTTCGAGAAGAGCGTGGAATCGCACCTGATCCAGCCGACCTTCATTACCGCATATCCGGTGGAAGTCTCGCCGCTGGCGCGCGCCAACGACCACGATTCGGGCATCACGGATCGCTTCGAGCTGTTTGTCGGCGGCAAGGAGATCGCCAATGGTTTCAGCGAGTTGAACGACCCGGATGACCAGGCTGAGCGATTCCGGGCGCAGGTGGCACAGAAGGATTCGGGCGATGCCGAGGCGATGGGCTTCGACGCGGACTACATCCGCGCGCTCGAGTATGGCCTGCCGCCAACCGGAGGATTGGGCGTCGGGATCGACCGCCTTGCGATGCTGTTGTCCGACCAGGCTTCGATCCGCGACGTGCTGCTGTTCCCCTACATGCGTCCTGAAGCCTGAAGCGACCCGGGAACCGATCCAGTACAGATCGCTGCATTGCAGTGAAATGCGTGCGCTAGCCAGCAGTTGCAGTAGTTTGCCGAGGCTGGCGGGAGGATCGGGTAGGCTTGCCACACTGGGTATGGAGTGTGGCCAGTGCAATGGCCAGACTGCTCAGACTGTCGCGGCCATCGTTGGTTGCGGGAGGCACGCACCGCGCAGCGAGTCTGCCGGTTCGCTCCGAGCGGGACTACGATGAATGCAGGTGGCTGTGGCCTTGCCAACCTGCCGCAACTTCGGACGCCAGCGCCGGCCACAGCGGTGCATGGCGTCAACCACAGGGAGCAGCGCTACGTGAACGTCCTGATACTCGATGACCAGCCGTCGGCGCGCGCCATGCTGCGCCACGTCGTGGAGGGCATCAGCCCCGACTTGCACGTGGAGGAGTTCGGCGATCCGAACGAGGCCCTGCGGCGTTCCGAGGAGTGGGATCCCGACCTGTTGCTGCTCGACTATCGCATGCCCGACATGGATGGTCTGGAGTTCGCGCGGCGTTTTCGACGGCCGCCGATCCATCGCGATGTGCCGATCGTGCTGATCACGGTCGTCGGCGATGAGCCCTTGCGGCAGGCCGCTCTCGATGCCGGTGTGCTGGATTTTCTGGTCAAGCCGGTGCGCCCGCGCGAGCTTCGCGCACGCTGCCGCAACCTGTTGACGTTGCGCCAGCAAGGCGAGTCGGTCAAGCAGCGCGTGCGCGCGCTGGAACGCCAGCAGCTGACCGGCATGCGCGAAGCCGACCAGCGCGAGCGCGAAATGCTGTACCTGCTCGCACGCGCCGCTGAGTCGCGCGAGCCGGGGCAGGGCGCACAGCTGCTGCGCATCGGACGCTATTCCGGACTGTTGGCCGAAACCCTCGGACTGCCCGACAGCGAGGCACAGGTGATCGAACTCGCAGCGCCGCTCTACGATATCGGCAAGATCGGATTGCCGGATTCGGTGCTGCTCAAGACCGGCGTGTTGGACCCGATCGAACGCAGCGTGGCGCAGCGCCACGTGCGCATGGGGCATGAAATCCTGCGCGAGAGCTCCAGTCGCTTCGTGCAGCTGGCAGCAACCATCGCGCTGCTGCATCACGAGCGCTGGGACGGCAATGGATATCCCAACGGGTTGCGCGGCGAGGACATTCCGCAAGCCGCACGGATCGTCGCCCTCGCCGATGTGTTCGACGCCATGACCTCTGACCGCACCTGGCGCAAAGCGCACGCAGTGGACGACGTGGTGACGCATATCGAGTCCGAGCGCGC